>NZ_CP123622.1:672500-957500 GCF_029873255.1 Pigmentibacter sp. JX0631
CAAAGAATTGGGAAGAAAGAATTCAAATGAATTGCAGAAAAAAATCTTCAAATAGTTCTTCTATCATTCCACAAAGTAGAACTAACTATTTAACAGAAATTGCTAATACAGTTAGAAACTATCACCAAGAAACAAATAAATACATAGAAACGGCTACAAATATTTTCTCACTAGAAAATTCCATTAATTTAATTAAAAACCATACAACCAAAGAAAATTTAGAGAATGAATTAAAGGTTCAATGGAAATTAATGCCTATAGACATTAGCAATGAATTAAAAAATTGGAAGGAATTAAAAGAAAATTACGAAAGTGAAGCTTTTAAGTATGAAGTTAGAGGAAAAAAATACGAAGTTAAAACTTACTCTGTTTCATTATCTGGGCTAAAAATAAAGAAAATTAGTCTTCCACAATATAAAAACTATGGAGATATTGTCCAATTTTTGCGGAACGAAAATTTACCTGGTTATTTTCCTTTCACCGCAGGTGTGTTTCCTTTTAAAAGAGCAGATGAAGATCCTAAAAGACAATTTGCTGGTGAAGGCGGTCCTGCTAGAACAAATAATCGTTTCCACTTTTTAACTAAAAATGATCCTGCAAAACGACTGTCAACAGCCTTTGATAGTGTTACTTTATATGGTGATGAGCCTGCAAAAAGACCTGACATATATGGCAAAATTGGCGAAAGTGGTGTCAGCATTGCTACTTTAAATGATATGAAAACGTTGTATCAAGGTTTTGATTTATGCGATCCAAATACAAGCGTGAGTATGACCATTAATGGACCTGCTCCCATTATTTTAGCATTCTTTTTTAATACAGCTATAGATCAACAAATTGAGAAGGAAGAAAAGAAAAAAGGAAGTAAATTAACATTAAGTGAATATGAAAAAATAAAAAAACAAACACTAGAGACTGTTAGAGGAACTGTTCAAGCTGATATATTAAAAGAAGATCAAGCACAAAATACCTGTATTTTTTCAATTGATTTTGCGCTAAAGATGATGGGCGATATTCAAGAGTTTTTTGTGCATAACAATGTGCGGAATTATTATTCGGTTAGTATCTCCGGTTACCATATAGCAGAAGCGGGTGCTAATCCTATTACACAATTAGCATTTACATTAGCAAATGGATTTACTTATGTTGAATATTACCTTAGTCGGGGGATGAATATTGATGATTTTGCGCCAAATTTGGCTTATTTTTTCAGTAATGGAATGGATCCTGAATATTCTGTTATTGGTAGAGTTGCAAGACGTATTTGGGCAATTGCGATGAAAGACAAATATAAAGCAAATGAACGTTCACAAAAATTAAAGTACCATATTCAAACAAGTGGTAGATCTCTCCATGCACAAGAAATGAATTTTAATGACATTAGAACCACACTTCAAGCACTATTAGCCTTATCTGATAATTGCAATTCACTGCATACAAATGCATACGATGAAGCTGTTACTACTCCAACTGAAGAGAGTGTTAGAAGAAGTATGGCTATTCAACTTATTCTTGCGAGAGAATATGGTGTCTTAAAAAATGAAAATCCTATTCAAGGCAGTTTCTTTATCGAGCAATTAACTAACTCTGTAGAAGAAGCGGTTTTAGAAGAATTTGAAAAAATATCTAGCAGAGGCGGTGTTTTAGGTTCCATGGAAACTCAATATCAACGCGGGAAAGTTCAAGAAGAAAGTTTATACTATGAAACATTAAAACATTCTGGACAACTTCCATTAATTGGAGTGAATACATATTTAAACCCAAATGTGGAAGATAATGAAAAGAAAAATGAAATTCAACTTTCAAGAGCTTCATACAAAGAAAAAGATGAGCAATTAAATAGACTACAAGAATTTAAAATACAAAATGAAGAAAACAAAAAAATTGCTTTGAAAACTCTGCAAGAAAAAGTATTAATGAATGAAAATATTTTTACTGAATTACTGCATACAACCCGTTATGCTTCTCTAGGAGAAATTACTCAGGCTTTGTATGCAGTAGGTGGACAATACAGAAGAGCAATGTAAAAAATATAAATTTATGCAACTTTATTTTTATTAGGATTGCCTAATATTAATTGAAGATGTTGAATAATATCTGAAATTTCATTTGCTTTATTCGTTAATTCTGTTCCAGATTTTGCAGTTTGTTCTGAAACAACAGCATTAGATTGGGTTGATTTCTCTAATTGATTTACAGCATCAACTATTTCAGAGATTCCATATTCTTGTTCTTTTGCTGCAGTAGCAATTTCTGTAATTGATCTATTTACAAGTACAACATTTTCAACAGTACTTTGCATTACATCTGAACACTGATTTGCTATTTCAGTACTTTCAACAATATTTTGATTGCTCAATTTAAATAGTTTGTCTACTTCACTGGTTGTTGAAACAATTATGTCTTCAACTTTTTCAATACTTTCAGCAAGCAATTGATTAATTTCTTTTGCTGAGTCACCACTTAATTTTGCTAAGTTACCAACTTCCTCTGCCACCACTGCAAATCCTCTACCATGTTCACCAGCCCTAGCAGCTTCTACCGAAGCATTAAAAGAAAGGAGTTTTGTCTTAAACACAATATCATTAATAACCTTTGTTTTATTTGATATTTCTGAAATAACTTTGATAATATCCTTAATTCTATCGTTCCCATGTTTAACTTGTTGCATTACTTCTTTATTTCCTGCACGAATTTTATCAATACAAGAAATTAATTTAAGGACAATTTGTGCACCATTTTGCACTGTTTTTTCACTATTTTTTGAAAGATCAGAAGATTCATTTGTACCTTCAGAAGTTTTTTTGATCATAGAACTTATTTCTTGTACTGCCGAAGCTGTTTTTTGCAATGAAGCATTTTGATTTTGAGTTCCTAAATTTAATTCGCGTGAAGTATCATTTAAATGTGAAGCTTGTTGCAAAATGTCCTGACTTTGAGAAAAAAGACTTGTAACTATATCATTAATTGCTTTTGTTATTTTAGTTATAAAAAAGTATCCAAAAAGTAGAGTTAACAAAATAAAAAATAAAATAGCAATTAGTGTTGTATACTTAAGTGTTTGAGAAATTTCGTCATCTCTTTTAATTTCAGTATCAACTTTTTCTTGGATAGATTTTGAAAATTTATCCAGTTTTTCTTCTAATTTTTTAAAGAGTCCCATAAATTTTTCAAATTCAGGGTTATCTGTTTTTTTACCAGCGCTGAAAGCTGAATTTATTACTTTTGTACTACCTTCTACATAACTTTTAATAAGAATTGATATTTCTGAAAATTCATTCTTTACTTCAGGATCAAATTTTAGCTTATTTATAGTCTCAGTAGCTTCAGAAAATTTCTTTGCAAACTCTTTATTTTCTGCAATGATGTCGTCTTTTTCAGCTTGAGGAACATTCGTTAAAGACGCATATAGAGCACTTATCACATTTCCTCTCAATCCATCATGATACATATCGATTGACATTGCCGTTTTTAATAATGGAACATACGTCTCATTAATTCCATTTAAATATGAATTTGATAAGGTAGCAGAAATAAAACTAAAAATACCTAATATAAGAATATTAGAAACAATCATTATAATAAATATTTTATACCACTTTTTCAAAGAAAAATCTTTGTTATTTTCCATAATTTTCTCTTCAAATAAAATTTCATTAGGTATCGTCAAAGTTTTAAAAATAAATAAGGAAAATGAAAAAACCTACCTTCTAAATTTTTGACACCTATTTTTACTTTGTTTTAAAGCCTCCGATAACTCTAGCTGGTTAAAAAGATAAGGATTTTAGTATGCTTGATGATTTTGAGTTAGAGCTACAAAAAACTTTTTTTCAAGAAGCAGACATCAATCTTGAAGAAGCAGAAGAAGTGTATTTACAATTGGGTGAAAATCCTCCTGAAGATTTACTCGCACGCAGCTTCAGACTTGCTCACAATTTAAAAGGGAGCGCAAAAGCCGTTGGTTTTAGTGAAGTTGCTGAAATTCTTCATCATCTTGAAAATTTATTGCTTAAAATGAAAAAGAAAGAGCTGAATGTCACCAATGCGGTGGTAAATATGCTCTTGATGACAAATGATAAATTGAAGGAATTTATTGAAATATTAAAAGGAAATCCTGCTGAAAAACTTGAAAATAAAGCCATAATTGAAGAAATTTCCAAAATTACTACAGAATCAGGAGGACAAGCAGAAGTTCAAGCAACACAAGAAAATCAAGGTGCTTTTCTTTTTCAGAATGATGAAAGTCATACCATAGATGGTGCCAAAAAAGACGAAATTAAAGTTCCTAAAAATAACAAACAAAAAGTAAAAAAAGATTTAACTGAAGAAATAATAAGAATACCACTGAGTAAAATTGAAAAATTACAAAACTATATTGGTGAAATAGTTATTGTCCAAAGTATTTTTGCTGAACAAATAAAGGCAATGCAAAATCAAAGTTTTAAAAATTACTTTCGCGTATTAAATAAAACCACAAAAGAAGTTCAAGATATTATCATGAATTTAAGACTAGTCCCGATAAAACCTGTTTTTCAAAAACTAGCGCGCACTGCACGCGATACTTCTGCAATGCTAAAAAAAGAAATTCAAATTGATTTTTTAGGGGAAGAAACAGAAATTGATAAAATTATTTTAGACGAAATTTCAGACCCTTTGATGCATATGGTCCGCAATGCAATCGATCACGGACTTGAAAATAATGCAGAAAGAAAAGAAAAAAACAAACCATTAGAAGGACATGTTAGCGTAACTGCAACGCATGAAGCGGGTCACCTTATTATTAGTGTAAAAGATGATGGAAAAGGATTAAATGCGAAAAGTTTATATGAAATAGCAACGAAAAAAGGTGTTCTTAAAGGTACAGAAAATTTAACAGATGAAGAATGTTATCAACTTATTTTTGCTCCAGGTTTTTCTACCAAAGTAGAAACCACAGAAATATCCGGACGCGGGGTCGGAATGGATGTGGTAAAAACCAATATAGAAATGTTAAATGGAAAAATAAATATACAAACAGAAATTGATAAAGGAACAAATTTTATTATAAGAATACCACTTTCCGTTGGAATTATGGATGCATTTATTACTGAAATATGTGGAGAAAAATATATCATACCAGTCAATCAAGTAATTGAATGCCTAAGCTTAAATAAAAGTAACTTAAATCATATTTCAGGAAATGAAACTATTATTATATTACGCAATGAAGAAATTACTATTGTTGATTTAGGACTAGGATTATTTCCCAAAAAAATAGACAAAGTTAAAGATAAAGAAAAAGTGATTATCATAGCTCAAGGACATGGCAAAAAAATTGGAGTTATTGTCGATAAAATTATTGCTATACAATCCGTCGTTACTAAATCTATTGGTGAAGAAATGCGTTGTGAAAAAGGCTTTGTAGGAAGTGTAATTCTTGGTGATGGAAAAGTCGTACCAATTTTGGATGTAACAGAATTAATTAGTGGAAAGTTTTTTCAACAAAATTTACAAAAAAATAAAAATTCAATTTCATTAAAAGCAGGATGATTTATGACAATGCATGAAGAAAATAAAATTGAAAAACTTTATACAACAGATAATAGATATTTATGTTTTAGTTTAGGAAATGAGCATTTTAGCATCCCCCTTTTACAGGTTAAAGAAGTTATTGGCATACCTGAATTTACCACAATTCCTTACACACCGAACTATTTTTGTGGAATTATGAATTTGCGTGGAAAAGTTATAAGTGTAATAGATATGCGAAAAAAACTCTCTATTACAACCAAAGGTCTGGATGAAAATTCGGTGATAGTTTGTGATTTAGATAACATTACAATTGGTATTCTTGTTGATTCAGTAGATTACGTCATTAATATCGAAAAAGAAAAAATACTTCCAAAACCAGACATGCAGTCAAGTATTAAAAATGACTACATTGAAGGGCTCATAGAATATAAAAGCATTTTAATTGTTCTTATTAATTTAGCAAAATCATTAAGTATTGAAGACCTGGTTCATATAGAGAAAGCTGCGGCATAAAGGAAATGATATGTTTGATAAAATTTCATTAAAAATGAAGATTTTAATACTGAGTTTAGGCGGTATTACAATCATAAGTATATTTCTTACAATCTTTTCATATATAAATTTTTCCCACCAAGAACAAAATGTAAAAGATAAAATCTTCTTTACTGCAATTACTTTTTCAGATCAAATCTCTGATCAATTTTATGAACGCTATGGTGATGTTAAAACTTTTTCACTCCATTTTAAAAATTTCACTACAAATTCTAGAGAAACAGTAAATTATCTTAATTCTTTGACAAAGTTTTATGGAATATATGATCTCATATTAGTATGTGACTTAAACGGCCATTTATTAAGCATAAACGATGAATCCCCAGAAGGAAAAAAAATAAATTCAGAAATACTCTACAAAGAAAATTTTTCTAAAACACCATGGTTTAAAGAAACTATAGCTAAAAAATATTTACAAGATGAAAAAAAAGGTTTCACTGGTGTTAATTTTCAAGATGCAAATTTTGATGAAACATTAGAAAAAGTTTTTCATGAAAAAAGGTATGGAACAGTATTTTCTACTTTAATTTATAATTCCAAAGGTGAGCCAATTGGAGTTATCAGTAATCATGCCAAATTCAATTGGGTGGAAGATTTAGCAACAAGAATGTATGAAAATTTTATTCAATCCAAAATAAAAAGTTTACATATTACTTTGATAAACAAAGAAGGTGAAATTATATTAGATTATAATCCTAATCGTAATAATAATAAAAAAGAAATCATTCACGATGAAAAAATATTAAATAAATATAATTTGGTTAAAGTGGGACAACCAGCTGCAGTGCAGGCAAATAAAGGTGAAGAAGGAGTTCTTGAGTCCTTAAATTCACGCTACAAGATTTGGCAAATACAATCTTATGCCCTTGTAAAAGGTGACAAAATGGTTGATGAACTGAGCTGGAAAATTTTAGTTCGGATAGATAGAGACGAAGCATACTCATCTATCATAAATTTAAAATTAAGTTTTATAGCTGCATTTATTTTTGTTTTTGGTTGTTCTATTTTTCTAAGTATCTTCTTTAGTAAAAATTTAGCAAATAAATTATTTTTTGTTGCACAAAACCTAGTAAAAGGAAATGAAAAATTAAATAAAACATCAAATGAATCAACAAAAAATAGTGAAACTTTATATTCAGCTACAACTAGACAAGCTTCATCTTTGCAACAAAGTGTAACAGCAGTCAACGAAATTAGTGCAATGATGAACAAGACTGCAGAAATGGCTGAAAATTCAAGAATAAAAGCCAATGAAAACATTCAAAAGGTAAATGAAGGTAAAAATGTAATCAATAAAATGGTTAATGCAATTCAAAATATTAAATCACGCAACCAAGATATTATGGATCAAGTTATTGAAGGAAACCAACGTATTTCAGAAATTGTAAAAGTTATTTCTGAAATTGAAAACAAAACAAAGGTTATTAATGAAATTGTTTTTCAAACGAAACTACTTTCATTTAATGCTTCTGTCGAAGCTGCTAGAGCAGGCGAGCATGGACGAGGATTTTCCGTTGTTGCAGAAGAAGTAGGAAATTTAGCTCAAATGAGTGGAACGGCTTCAAAAGAAATTTCAACCATGCTTGATAATAGTATTAATAAAGTCAAAAATATTATTTCGCAAACAAAATCTAATGTAGAAAGTATTGTAGAACAATCTAAAAAAGCCATGCAGCAAGGTGAAGAAACAAGCGTTGAATGTTCAAATATTTTTGAGCAAATTTTTAGCAATTCACAAGAGGTAAATCATATTATCTATGAGATTGCGAATTCAGCACAAGAACAAGCAAAAGGTGTTGAAGAAATAAATCACGCCATGCATGACCTCGACAACGTTACTCATCAAAATAATTCTATCGCCCAAAAATCTTCGCAAACAGCAAAAGAGCTCCTAACTCAAAGTTATGAATTAGAACAAATGGCAAATAATTTACTACTTATAGTTTTAGGGAAAAATCAAATTAATCTGAAAAAAATTGCTGCAAATGACAATTATAATCCTCCTGCCTCACCGCCAACGAAAAAGCATATAAATGGAAATACAATAAAAGAAGAAGCAAAAAAATCAGAAATTAAATTGGTAAATGAAGTATCAAAGCATTCCCAAGTTAAAAAAGCAAATACTGAAATGGAAAAGGCTAATGATAAAGGTTCTGAAAAAAAGAAAATAAATCCGACTGAAGATGTTCCATCATTTAATGATCCTAGATTTGAGGACTTATAATGAATAACGAATGGTATAATTTAATTAAAAGAATATCAAATATTGCGCATGATGAAACCGGCAATCAACTTTCTGAAAAAAACTTTTCTATGGTTGAGGCTAGGTTAAATAAACGCTTTTCTATTCTTGGCATTACTTCTCCCAATGAATATATTAAACACCTAGAAAAAAATTTTGAAACAGAAAAAAAAGCCATAATTTCTTTACTTACGACTCATCATACATATTTTTTTAGAGAATATTTTCATTTTGAGGACATTGAAAAAAAATATTTAAACCAAATTACATCGGAAAAGACTGGAAAAACACTTAGAATTTGGAGTGCTGCATGTAGTCAAGGACAAGAAGCCTATTCTATATCGATGTTTTTTAATAAGTTAAAAAACGAAAATAAAATAAAAGATTTTGATTATAAAATAATTGGAACAGATATTGACCATGAGTCTGTAAAATACGCACAAAATTCAGTTTATTTATATAAAGATCTTATTCAAATTCCCATGACGTATGTACATGGAAATTGGGTGCGTGGCTTAGGTGACATTCGCGACTATGTTAAACCTAAAAAGCATATAAAAGATCCTATTATTTTCGAAGAAGCAAATTTACTAAAATTAAGTAACAAGTTTATCAATGAAAAATTTGATATTATTTTTTGCCGCAATGTTTTAATTTATTTTAATCAACAACAAATAACTGAAATAATAACTTCACTATTAAGTAGATTAGAACCATATGGTTTACTTATTCTTGGAATTAGTGAGTCCATTTTGAGTCTTAATTTACCGGTAAAATTACTGGCTAATTCTATTTATACTCACAAAAGCTATTCACCAAAAGAAAAATTTATACCTGATATTGTTATTCAAAATGAGCCAAAAATAATAAATGTCTTATGTGTTGATGACGCTCCAACAATTCTAGTTCTTCTGAAAAAAATATTAACAAAAGAAAAAGGTTTTCAAGTTGTAGCCACCGCCGCAAGTGCAAAGGAAGCTAGAGAAAAACTAAAAACTACAAAAGTTGATATTATGACGCTAGATATTCATATGCCAGAGGAAACAGGTATCGATTATTTACGCTCTGATTTTAATAATGAAAATCATCCTCCTGTTCTCATTGTCAGTTCAATAGAACGTGACGGTACAGATGTTGCTAAACAAGCTTTATCTTTAGGAGCTGCTGACTATGTTGAAAAGCCAAATCTTAAAAATTTGGAAGATTCAATAGAAGAAATTTGCTTTAAACTTGAAACAATTTATGATAATTATAAGGCGAGTAAAAGCAAAAATAATTCTTATTCAATTATACCAACAAATATTACTAATGTACAACCTCTAGAAAGTAACTTTATTAAAGTTTTAATTGTTGATGATTCTGCAACTATAAGAATGCAATTAAAATCAATACTATCTAAAAGTAAACAAATTAAAGTAATAGGTGAAATTGAGGACCCAAGAATTTTAGATGAAAAAATTTATGAACTGAAACCTGATATCATAACACTTGATATTAATATGCCTTACCTAAATGGAATAGATATTTTAAAACAAATTATTCCAAAGTATAAAATACCTACCATTGTTGTCAGTGCTTTAAATATGGAAGAAGGCTCACTTGTTATGGAGGCTCTAGAATTAGGAGCTTTTGATTTTTTTCAAAAACCAGATTTAAGTCAAATTGAAGAACAAAGTAAAATTTTAATTGAAAAAATTATTCACTGTAAAAATGCAAAAATTAATACTGCTAGTAATTTTAAATTTAGTACTAATAATTTTACTGAAAAATTAGATACAGATTATTTAATTGCAATTGGTTCTTCAACTGGAGGAACTGAAGCTCTGAAAGTCATTTTAGAACAATTACCCCAAGAAATTCCACCAATTGTTATTGTTCAGCACATCCCGGAAGTATTCTCAAAAGCTCTGGCCGATAGATTAAATAAACTATGTCGTTTTGAAGTAACAGAAGCAAAAAATGGTGACATAGTTGAAAAAAACAAGGTATATATTGCCCCAGGTAATAAACATATGTTAGTGCAAAAACTAAATAATAAACTTTTAATTCAAATTAATCAGACAGAAGTTTATAATAGTCATCGCCCATCAGTTGATGTTTTATTTAATTCTATAGCAGATCTAAATCTTAAAAAATCGATTGGAATTATTTTGACTGGTATGGGAAGTGATGGAGCAAAAGGTTTAAAAAAATTAAAAGAAACTGGAGCAAAAACGATTGCACAAAATGAGCAAAGCTGTGTCGTTTTTGGTATGCCAAAAGAAGCAATTAAACTAAATGCAGCAGATTACGTAGAACCAATTGAAGATATAGCTAGAAAAATTATTTCATTGTCAAAAGTTTGATTTTAGAGGTGTTGCATGATTCATGATTTTAATGAAAAAGAAATTTATCTAATTGATGATGAAGTAGGAATTTTAGAAGTAATTAATGATATCATAAAAACTCATTTAGAAGTAAAAATAAAACAATTTACTTCACCAATAAAAGCTTTAGAACAATTATCAAAAGGCCAATATCCTAATTTAATTTTAGTTGATATAAAAATGCCGAAAATGAACGGACTTGAATTTATTGAAAATGTCAATAAATTAAAAATAAAAAAACCAATCATTGTTATTTCTGGCCATGCAGAAAAGTCAGAAGCAGTAGAATGTTTAAAACTTGGAGCATATCATTTACTAGATAAACCCGTTACCTTTGAAATTTTAATCCATACTATTTTACAGGCTTTAACCTTAGAAGAAGTTTTTGTTTTAAATGAAAAGTTAACTGAAGAAAAAGAAATTCTTATAAAACTGTTTAAACAGTTTGTCGAAAAAAGCGAGGAAAGAGTTTTTGAAATTGAAAATATTGTTTTAGAAAAAACTAAGATCATTCAAGAAGATAAAGTGCTACTAAAAAGTTTTCTTGACAAAATAAATGAGTGTAATGAATTAGATCGAGAAATAGTTAAAACATACAAAGATATTTCTAAACTAATGAAAAAACAAAATACAATGTTAAATAAAAATATTTCACAAGAATTTCTTGAAAGTAAAGTAATCCAAATAAGAAAAAATATTTAAATTAATTAAAAACCTTATTTTTATAGGATAATTTTATGATTGACGATAATAAAAATAAAAGTTCTATAAAAGAATGTTTCGACAATTTTAGGCGTCTCGTTTCAAATGATCCACCTTTACTAAGAATTGTAAAAGAAAAGTTAGCTAAACATGATGGTGCTGATGAACATAAAAGTTTAAATTATGACACAATAAAACATCAAATAGATACATTCATTCGAAAAAATGAAAACCTTATTTTTATTATTGGTCCTTGGGGTTCTGGAAAAACATATTTAATAGAAAAATACTCGAATGAAATTCAAGCAGATGGCTTGCACTTTATAAAAAAAAGTTTCTTTGGAATAACTTCGCTTAGTGAAGCTTATATGCATTTACTAGGTTTTTTTAAAGCAACGTTCTTTCTTTTTATGCTCTATTTTATTTTTTATATTTTTGGATTTTATTCTTCAAAATTTTTTGCTCCTGTTTTTATTATCATTAGCCTTATATTATTGGCTAATAAATTTAAGTTATCATATTCTCTCTATAAAATTGTTAGTTGTTTAGTTGATTTATTAATTACGAGTGGTTTTCATTTAGCAATCGTTACAAGAAAAGTACTCGATATGCGGGAATTTAATAACTATAAACATAAAGTATATATTTTAGATGATTTAGACCATAGTTCCTTAAAAGAAGAAGACAGGTGGGCTTTGTTAGCAAATTTATGGAATTTTAATACCACTTACATAGTATTGCTAGGTTATTCTGAAAATGAACGGATTCAAGGGAAAAATAAATTTGAAATAATTGAACTTTGTGAAAAACTTGAAGGAAAAATTATTTTTCTTCCAATTGCCTGGGAAAGAAATGAAGAAATTATCAATCACTATCTTTCGCAAATTTTTGAAAATAATAAAATACATTTAGCTTTTCAAAATCCTACATGGTTAAATACTTTTACTCCACGAGAATTGATAAACATTGCTGACAATTTTAAAATTCGTTTTGAAGAATATCAACTTCGCCATAAAGGATATGAAGTCATTGCAGAATTATTCTTTGATTGCTATATGATAAGAGTTTTTTTAGAAAACTATTCAGAAAAAAAGAATATCGATAGCGAGAAAAAAATATATTTAATTAAAAATACAGATAGTATTGTGAGTAAAGATATTTCAAAATTTTATGATTCAAGTATTCTTTTCCTAGAAAATAAATTTTTTCCAAAACTAGAAATGTTAAATAATTTACAAACTCCATATAAATGGTCATCTTTTTATGATAAAGATGAGCTTCTAAGAAAGATCTTTCTTCGCAAAGAAGAAGAAATGATCAAATTTTTTGATGATACTATGGATTTGTGGATACCCGAAAATGCAAAAAAGCCGTTCCCGTAAACTAAATAATTCTTTTCTTTCTCGCCTGCAAAACGTCGAATGTCCAGACACAACATATATAAATGAAAATTTCCCTATTGTAATGAAAAAAGGGAAAGGGATGTCTATTCAAGATGTTGATAATAATAAATATCTTGATTTTACAGCTTGTTTTGGTGTTTTAGCATTAGGCCATAGACCTCAAACAACTATTCAAGCAATCCGTAAACAAGCAGCAAAATTAATTCATGGTATGGGAGACGTTCATCCTACTGAGGCTAAAATTAATCTTTTAGAACAAATTGCAAAAATTACACCTTATGAAAAAGCAAAATCATTATTAGGTCAAAGCGGCGGAGATGCTATTGAGTCTGCTATTAAAACCGCTATGCTTGCAACCAATCGGTATCAATTTTTAAGCTTTTCTGGCGGATATCATGGATTACAATTTGCCCCATTAGCTTTAAATCATCGACAAGATTTTATCCATGGCTTTGAACCTTGGCTGCACAATAAAAGTACCGCCATTCCTTTTCCGTCTTTTTCCCCTGATGAGACTGGACTTGATTCCCAACAATTAAAATGCATTCATCAACTTTATCCAGCAGATGTTGTATTAAATCTGTTAGAAGATGAATTAAAAAAGAAAATTTATGCTGCGTTAATATTAGAGCCCATCCAAGGAAGAGGTGGCAAAAGAGCCTTCACAGCTGAATTTCTAAAAACATGTAAAGAATTGTGTGCAAAATATGGAACTCTCCTCGTTTTTGATGAAATTTATACTGGCTTTGGCAGAACGGGGAAATTATTTGCCTTACAACATTTTAATGTAACACCCGATTTACTTTGTTTAGGCAAGGCAATGGGGGGTGGACTACCTATTAGTTTGTGTGTTGGCGACATAATGGAAGTATGGGAAAAATCTAAAGGCGAAGCAAGACAAACCCAAACTTTTTTAGGCCACCCATTAGCATGCGCTGTTGCTTATGAAACAATAAAAACTATCCAAAAAAATCTACCAAATTTTCAAAAAGAACTTCTTGCCATAGACCAAGAATTTTTAAAATTTCAACAAAATATGCAGCAAGAAGGTCTTTTTACACGCTTTCCTTTTGTAATAAGAGGGAAAGGATTTATGAAGGGAATTTGGTTTTATAAGAGTGATGCAGGATTTTGTGTTCCATTAATGGAACAATTACTAAATCATGGTTTTATTGTTTTGCCTGAAGGAGAAAGGGCAGATGTGCTCTCATTTACTCCACCATTAATAGTGAAAGCAAATCATTTTAACAAAATTTTTAAAACAATTATTCAACTTCTGAAAAATTCTGTCTAAAAGGAAAAAATAATGCTCCAACATTCAGAGTGTTCACAAATAACGAAGTGTAGTAATGAAAAAATAATTGGCACAGCAGCAAACTATGATTTTCATTTAGTGATTGAATTAGAGGAACCTTGGGACTCTATTCCAATAAAATCAAACAAATATCCTGAAGAATTAAAACTGTTACCGCAAATTTTAGCAAAAAATAAACTAAATGTTGGTATTAATTATTTTGCAAAAAATTTACAATGTGAAAAGAATTTTACAAAAATTTTCATCTTCAAAAAATCTTTAAATGAATTTGATTTATACGATAAACTTGAATTAAAAATACCTAATTCACAGTTAAATTTGTTTTCAAATTATTGTTTAGATTATTTTCAAAACAAAAATAATAATTTATTAGAATGGGTTGTAAAAAACAACTTAACTACAACTGAAATTTTTATTTGTGCGCATGGAAATAGAGATCAGTGCTGTGGAAAATATGGCTTGCAAATTTATCAAAAATTTACAGAAATTATCGAGAAAAATAATCTTAACTTTCGAGTTTGGAAATCATCGCATATTGGCGGACACAGATATGCGCCTACATTTTTTGAAGCACCAAGTATGCGCTGGTATGGACTTTTTGATATAAATTCAGTTGAAAATTATTTACTCAGAGATAAAAAAAATTTTTTAATTAATAACAATTATCGTGGCATGAGTGGAATAAATAATAAAATTGCATCAATTGTGGAATGTGAATTATTTAAAGAATATTCTTGGGAATGGGAAAGATTTACCCAGAAAAGTTATGAAATAGAAACAACCAACGAAAAAGAAGGCTTTTTCGTTCATTTTTACTACAATTTAAATAATGAGATGCTGAAAAGAACTTTCCAAGTAATTGAGACTGTTCCTATAGAAAATATATCTAGCTGCGGTTCTTTAGAAAAAAAATTAACTAAACAGTATTTAGTTAAAGAAACAAAATAAAAATTCTAGCAAAAGAAATATTTATTATTATTTCGTAACATTATAAATTTACATACCAAAAGCATAGTTCTTGTAATCTATAACTTCACTATCTCTAACTTGCTTAAATGCTTTTGCATATTCAACTAATAAATTAGTTGCAAATTTAATTCTTTTTCTAATTGCTTCATCATTGGGATTTGCAGGTTGCTCCGATTTTAATACATTAGTGCTATCACGAATAATTAAATGTTCTGGAATGTAACAAATTCGATTATTTTTATAACTGCTTGAGCGTAATTCACTTACAGGATAAGAACCACTTCCTCCAGCAGAAACACTTGTTATTAAAGCAGGTTTATGACCAAATTCTTTTGGAGAAGCCAGTAAGAATAAATTTTTTAACCCAGCAGGAACCATTCCGTGCCATTCAGGGGAAATAATGACAAAGGCATCAGAAGTTTGAAATTCTTTCGCAATTGGAGACCAAACTTTTTGCCAATTTTCATTTTCCGCATTCCAAAATTCTTCATCAAAAAAAGGCAATGGATTGTTTGCAAGAGAAAAGAAATTAGTTTCTAAATTATGATTTTTTTTAAAAGTACTTTCTATAAATTTTCCTACCCTGTCGGATTCGGAATGTTTTCGATGACTACCAGAAATAATAGATATCTTCATATTAACCTCTTAAATAAGGAGCGATATTCAATTAAACGATGTTATAAATTATTTAAGAAATTCGAGCAAGGAAGGTGTAAGCATTTTAGAACTAGCTTGTAATGTAAAATTAAGCGCTGTTTCAGCACGTTTTAAATCTAATGCTGATTTCACTAAATCAGCACCTTCTAAATTGTTATTGTCGCTATGTAATTGAGATTCTCCTCTGTCAAGTCGCTCGGAAACATCCTCTAAAGCAACACGTCTTGCCCCTAAAGAAGCTGTTGCAGTAACGACAGAGTTCATTGCACTATCTAGATCAACCATGGATTGATGCAGTTGATCTTTATCCCATGCAAAAAGAGACTCATACATATTTTGTAAAATATTCACTAATGGTGGACGTTTTCCTTCCATCCCACCTGGAACATCAAAAACCATTCTTCCACTGACATTGATTGGTCTAAAACTATCCTCATCTACCTGAATAAAAATGTATCCATCATCACCTAAATAATGACCATCTGGTGAGATAGGAGGCTGAGTTGTTTGAAAGCCCCCGAAAACATATTTGTCCCCATAAGTTGTGTTACCTAATATAATGACATGATTTAAAATTTGCCGAATTTCTTCTGCAACCGCTTTTCTTGATGCATCATCATAAATATTATTTGATTGTTGAATAGATAATTCTTTTGCACGAATTAATGATTCATATATTGAAGTTAAAGCGTCTTCAGTTTTAGCAAGATAACCCCGACCGAAATCTAAGGATTTTCTATATTGATCTAAATTAGAAATACGAGTTCTATTCCGTAAAACTCTTATAGTAGCAACAGGATCATCGCTAATTCTTTTTAATTTTCTTGCAGAAACAGCTGTTTCATGAACATCATCTGCAATATTTTTTACTGTTCCTATTCTATCTAAAGTTGATCCGTATCTATATTGCTCTGATATTCGTGGATTTACAGGCATATAAACTCCTTAAAAACCTCTATCATTACCTTTTTAAATCCAATACAGTTTTAAACATTTCATCCGCTGTTGTTACGACACGTGAACTTGCCGTAAATAAATGTTGGTATTTTAAAAGATTCGCAGCTTCATCGTCTAAAGAAACACCTGCCACACTTTCTCTTTGTGCTTTTAAACGATCAAAAACAATTTGTGAAGCAGTAGCTTCTTCTTTTGTTTTTAATGCTGCAATACCAATTTTACTTATCATTTTATCATAAATACCAGTTATTGTAGTTGTTTCATCATCAAATAATGGTTCATAAAATAATTTAACAAGTTTATTTGCAACAACATTGTCACCAGGAGTTGTTGTAGACAATGCAGCTCCAATAGCATTAGGATTATAAACAATTCCTAATGAAACTTCTATGTCTTGTGCTGGTTCACCAGGACCATTTAATCCTTCAAAAAATACTCTCCCATTTGTTTCTTTCATGTCATTAACGCCATATCCTTTGACGTGAACATCATTAAAAGAATCTCCAAATCCTTTCGCTAATGAATTTACTTCATTTCGAAGATTTTGCGCATATTTATCTCTAATTTGCAGTAAAGCACCCATTTTTCCAGTTTTTATTAAATGTGTCATATCAAAGTAACGCTCTTTTTCAAATTCAGATACAACAACATTAGGCATACTATTTACTGTATAGATATCTTCAAGCATAAATCGGGAAGAAAGTCCTCCTTCAACGAGCAAACTTTCACCTGGCCCACGTAAAGTTATTTGATCATTACTATCTTTATAGGCATTTATATCAACAATAGAACCAATTTCTTTAATTAATTTATCTCTTCTATCTTCAAGATCATTAACATCAGAAAGATTTCCCGCCCCCATTTCTCTAATTTGTCTGTTTAGTTTTGCTACTTCAGCAATTTTTTGATTTACCAAATTAATATTTTGGCGTATTTCTTCATTCGCATCTGTTTGTACTTGAACAATATTTGCATGGGTTGAATTAAAGGATTGAGCTAAAGCTTTACCACTTTCTATCGTATTAATTCTAACTGAAGGTTCCTCAGGGAAATTTGATAACTCTCGAATAGAGTTGACAAAACTTGTAAATCTATCGCGAATTGTTGAAGTTAAATCAGGATTAAAAAAACTTTCTAATTTTTTTAATCCATCTGATAAAGTTTCAGTCCTACTTTGCTCTTGAACTTCTCGTCTTAACTGTCCTTCTATAAATTTATCATGTGCTCTGCGAATACTTTGTATTCTAGAACCATCACCAAAAACATGATACCCATATTCAATTGGCCATTTCGTTTCCAAATTCACAACTTGTCTGCTATAGCCAGGCGTTTGTGCATTAGAAATATTATGTCCTGTTACATCTACCCCTACCCTAGAGTTTTGGAGAGATTCACTACCCATATTTAAAATGTGATTTAAAGTAGCAACCATTCTGTTCCTTTAAGCTTTTATCCGCATTGAAGAATTTACCGTATTTTTATTAGCACTAGAATGCGCCTTCCCAAGATTGTCATAATTCATTCCAACATCAGCTTCGGACTGAAATAAATTAATAGATAATGTTATGTTTCTAAGAAGTTTTTTTAAAATAATCTGATTTCTATAAATTCTTGGATAAACAGTTTCAAATAAGTTTTCAAACTCAGTCGCTGTATGAAGAATATTTTCTTCTTCTTCCAAAATTTTTTTATAAGTAACTTCATTTACCAAATTTTTGATATTATCGAGATATTTTTTAAATGTGATTTTAAATAAATTTAGGGAAAGTTTTTGACCTCTGGGATCAAAAGCTATCATGTAACATATTTTTCTTAAAATAGCTACCCTTCTTTGTTCTAACGATTGAGATATTCTTGAATGTTGATCTTTTACTATAACAATTTTTTCTAATGCAGATAAATCATAATTTGTAATTGCAAACTCTTCTTCTTCTAAAATTGGTAAATATTCTGTATAATTAGTTATTTGCTTTTTTAATATATCATTAAATTGTGAAAGCAGAGCAATTAATTCTTCCATAACTTTTCACTTTATATAAATTATCTAAAAACAACACCTGGATCTTTCGCTAATTCATCACGCATAGCTTCTCTAACCATTGCACTCGCAACTTTTTCAGAATCCACTTTATATTCACCTTTATCAATAAGATCTTTAAAATATGCAATTTTATCTTCTCTTAAATCAGGTGATTCTTCAGCAATTTTTTTAGCTAAACTCATCTCTTTAGCTTTTTGTGATATTTGTACGTTTGCTGCTTCTTTAATACCGGGAGGAGTTGCAGCTTTTGCATAATTTGCGGCTGCATTTTTTATATTAGCCTTATCCGGTTTATCCACTTTTCCAGAATCTGCACTTTGAATAGCATTTGCTAAATTTGCAGAGTTCTTTACTCCATTCACTGCCATAAAGCCCTCCTTATAAAGGTTTGCTTTAGAGTACCTTAAATTTTAAAATCTTTAGAGGAAAAAAGAGTACCAGTCAAATTATACTTAAGTTAGGTAACAATACACATTTGTTTCTTTAAAGTAGGCAAAAATCTCATTCAACAATTCCTGCAAAAAAAATTAATCAATATTTTTTATAACAACTCAAATTAAATATATAATAATTTCAGTATTGAAATTGACGTTTCAGCATGATTTTATACAATTCACCAAATGCTAGATAGAGGAGACAGATGATGGTGGATCAGGTAATTGAATGCAAAGAGCGACCTTGGCAAAAAAACTATGGACCAGGAACAAATCTAGACTTAGGTCAATTTGAATTTGCAAATTTAGCCGATATGGTAACTCGCAGCTCCGCAAAATGGAAAGATAAAATTGCCTGCAGCATGGTTCTGCATAACGGAATGGAAAGTAAACTTTCATATTCTGAAATTGAATTATATTCAGATGCATTCGCTGTTTATTTGCGTGAAGAGTTAAAGCTCGCAAAGGGCGATAGAGTAGCAATTCAATTGCCCAATTGTTTGTCTTACCCAATTGCAGTATTTGGAGTTTTTAAAGCAGGATGCGTCTTAGTTAATGCGAACCCCTTATACACAGCTTATGAAATGCAGCATCAATTTAAGGATAGTGGTGCAAAAGTTTTAATTATAATTGATATGTTTGCAGATAAATTAAAAGAAGTTGTACCCAATACAAGTATTGAAAACGTGATTTTAGTAAGTGTTGTCGATTTTTTTCCTATTTTGAAAAAAACCATTGTTCATTCAGTATTAAAATTTGTAAAAAAGCAAATTCCAAAATGCGAAGTTTATGCAACAAGAATTGCATCAGCTCTCCATAAAGGAATAAAAATTCAAAAAGCAAAACAATTAAATCCACATAAATATTGGAGTAATATCACACAAGACGATTTATGCGCTTTGCAATATACAGGAGGAACGACTGGTGTTAGCAAGGGCGCAATGTTAACTCATAAAAATCTCATGGCAAATATGTATCAAATTGTTGAAATGGGGAAATCAAAAATTGAACCAGGAAATGAACATATTTTGTCGGTATTACCTTTGTATCATATCTTTGCTTTCACTGTTAATTTAATAACTTTTTATTATTGTGGTGGCGAAAGTATTTTAATTCCAAATCCAAGACCTCTAAAAAATTTAGAAAAAGCATTTTCTATGAAAAAAATCACATGGATTTCAGGTGTAAATACTTTATTTAACGGACTATTAAATGAAAAATGGTTTGCTGAAAATCCTCCGAAAGATCTAAAAGCTTCAATAGCTGGCGGTGCAGCTTTACATAAAGCTGTAGCAGAAAGATGGAATCTTGTTACCAAAACAATTGTGGTTGAAGGTTTTGGCCTTACAGAAGCTTCTCCCGTTGTTACCTTTAATCCTATAAATGGAATAATTAAAGGAGACACAGTCGGTATTCCCATGCCAAGTACAGATGTAGTATTATTAAATGATGAGGGAATTCCTGTGCAGATAGGTGATGCAGGTGAAATTGCCGTTCGAGGACCACAAGTAATGAAAGGCTACTGGCAAAGACCTGAGGAAAGTTCAAAATGTCTGAAAGGTGAATGGTTATTAACTGGCGATATTGGTGTTATGGATAATGATGGATATATTAAAATAGTTGATCGGAAAAAAGATATGATTTTAGTCAGTGGTTTCAATGTTTATCCGAATGAAGTCGAAGATTGTATCGCAAAACTAGCTGGAGTTGGTGAGGTTGCAGTTATTGGAGTTCCCAACGAGAAAACAAATGAAGCCGTTAAAGCATTTATTGTAAAAAAAGATAACTCTCTAACAAAAGAAAACGTTTTAGAACATTGTCATAAGTTCATGACGAGCTATAAAGTACCAAAACAAATAGAATTTAGAACAGAGCTACCAAAATCTCCGATAGGAAAAATTCTACGAAAAAACTTACGAGAAGAGTCTATTAAAAAAATATAAATTTGAAACTTTAGAAGCTGGTGAATAATGAGAAATTTTAAAAAATTTTTGATCCTAATTAATCTTTTGATTTTCTATAAAATTCCAGTTATAGCAGATAACAAAAATACTAATATAGCAATTCATAAAATTGTAGTATTTGGAGATAGTTTATCTGATAATGGTAACTATTTAAATGCTTCTAAAGATACTTCAAATCCAATGCCATTGAAACCATATTTTGCCGGAAGAGCAAGTAATGGCAAAATATGGTTAGAATATATAGCTCTAGAAAATAATTTTATAATGGTAAACTATGCTTATTTAGGAGCATTAACATCTGGTAAAAATCCAAAGTATCCAGAAGCAATTTCATTAATTAATCAAATCGATAAATTTGAACAAGATAATAAAAAAAGTGATTTAAATAACACTTTATTTTTTATTTGGGCTGGAGCAAATAATATTTTCAAAATGAATATCAAAGAACCTATAGATACATTTAATTCGTTGTATGGTTTAACAGAAGATATTTTAGTAAGTTTAGAAAAATTAAAAAAAATTGGCGCTAAAAACATTTTCATAGCAAATATTCCTGATTTAGGAAACATAGCATTAACCACAGAAATTGATAGTTTTAAAAAAATGAAATGGATTTTATCTAATATCAGCAGATTTGAGAACTATATGTTAATGAAAAAAGTTACTAATTTTAGCGAAGAAAATAAAGATATTAATTTAATCTACTTTGATTCTAATGAATTTTTAAATAGAGTAAGACAAAATCCAGGAAGATATTTTATAGCAAATATCAAAAATGCTTGTTACGTTGGAGTTCCCAGTAAGCCTGCTATTCCAAATGAAAGTTGCAATAATTCAAAAGAATATTTATTTTGGGATCTTGTGCATCCAACAACAAAAGTTCATTGTTTTGCAGCTATAGAAGTAGAAAAAGTATTAAAAGAAAAATATCAGCTAAATAGTAACAATAATTTAACTGATAAATTTTGTTCCGAATTAAATTAAATGAAAAAATACTGATACTTTTCTTTTAAATTAATTTATAAAACATTTTAGTGTGAGCATCTTTGCCATTGTAAAGCATAAGTTGTTTGCACACTACCATCAGCAGAATCCGTAGTTAATGTTGCATAGCCATTTGGATTATTTGGACCAACTTGCGCTATTAAAGAAGTATTGACATTCAATCCACTCAATGAACCACAAGGTGACCAAACTAAGTTATTAATTCCTAGAGTATCACTAATAGTATAATCACCAGAAGTAGGACCTCTAAAAACAGTATTTAAACGCGCTTGTTGAAGATTTCCTTGGAAATAATATAGGGCTTGTTGAGAACCATAAGATCCTGCGCTTAAATTGTAAAAACCACGATAATCCATTCTTGCTATAGAATAAGACCAACCCTGTGGAAATTGAAAATTAATTAATATCTGACAGTTTTTTCTATCCAGTGAATTTGAACCAGCAGCATTTACAACATATTTATCAAATATCATAGTAAAAGACTTCATATCAGGCGCAACAACTGCGCGCGCTGAACCCGCTGGACAACCACTGCCACCATAGGACGGGTTTGGTTGACCATTCACTACTGGTGGAATTGTAACATAAGGAGGAACATCAGCCATTGCAGAAACAGTGAAACCAAGTGCAAAAATAGAACCAAAAAGAGCACTAACTAACTTCATACAATTAACCTCCAATGCCAATCAAGGTAACTGCACCTGCAATTATTGATTAGCATGACTAAGAAAACTATAGAAAATTTAACGACAATTCTTTGAATGAAAATAATTATCAATTATTTTTTTACTTGTCCAGAAGTTTCTGCAAATTTGTATTTTATTTATTTTTTATTTATGCTAACAAAAGGAATTAATTTTTATCTATTTTTATGAAAATACTTTTTTAAAAAATAAAAATCCATTTTACTAAATCAGAAAATGGATTTTAAAAAAATTCTAAATTACTTTTTCTCAGTTACCTTTTTATAACAATCATTAAAATCTTTAATTGTCATACCACTTCCAGCAGCACAAACATAATGTTTCCATCTTTGCACAAGATCAGAATGATCTGCATTTAAGACAAAACGTTTTAAATAATGTTCATCCGCTTGATCTGTATCTTTAGACCATGCATCTAATAAAATTTCATAACCATGAGAAACATGCCCAGCACTTGGGCTAAATTCAGTAAATGGTTTTGGATTTTCTGCCCATTTTTGTTCATTGAGATCATAATAATGGACTGTTGAATTGACCAAAACATTTTCCTTATTAAGTTTAAAAACTTTAAATCCAGGATTGTTTCTTACTGCAGTTAAAGATGGAACTGATGATGAGTATAGCTTTTTTGTATCATCTAATTTTTGAAACCCATCATGATGAGTATGCCCTACTAAAATCGTAGAAATTTTTTCTGAATTGGTTTTTAGGATATTTAAATAAGAATTAGAATGTAATTCTCTCCAAAAAGGCACTGCTGAACCATCATTAGCAACTGACGAAGCATATCCATCAATTCCATTTGGAATATGAGAAATAACTAAAACTTTATTTTCTTCAGGAATACGTGATTCATCTTTATTATCACTTGTAGCTTTTTCATTACTGTCTGTTTTTTTAGGAGTATTTAGTAAATCGCTTAGCCAATTTAATTGATTTTTTGCACTAGAATCGATATCAACGCCTGCATCTGCATGAGCCTTTTTTGACAACATATTAGTATTTAATGCAACAATTGATAATTTTTTATCATTAAGATTTATAGAGTAGTAACCACCTTCAGATACAAAAGTTTTTGATTTTAATAATTGCTTTGCGTTACTTCCCCAAATAATTGACAAATCTTTATAAAAGCTTGAAGTATTTGGATTATCAAACTTGTAATTAGCACCATAGGAGTCATTATTGCCTATGACAGGAAAGGCTTCTACATCTTTAGGAAGTTTTGCATTCACAGTTAAGCTAATGTATTCAAAAGTCTTTTTAATAAAAGATTCAATTTCATTTTGTTGTGTTAATTTAGCATAATCATTTAACTTTTGGTGGAAACCATGAGTTAAGAAATCTCCTAAAATAACTACAAAATCAATATTTTCTGATTTTGCTACTGTTTCTAATTGAACAAGAAATTTTTGATATAGACTATGATTTGTATTTGTTTTTAATGAAGAAATTTTTTCAGTAGTTAAATACTTCGCAAAAATATTATCCCATTCTTCTGCTTTAGAAGAATTTAATTCTTTCATTAGAGCGTTACACTTACTATCAACAGCACTCAATTTATTTTCTGCTTTTTCAGTATCACAAAGAGAAAAAGGATTGTAATGAATATCACTTACAGCTAATATATTTTTTTCTTTTTCAGCCTGATAGTCATTTGATTTTGTTGAACAAGAAACCGCGAATAAAGAGAGCATTGCAATTAAATTAACTTTTTTCATTTACTTCACTTTTCCTAAACTATAATAAAAAATTTTGTGTTTATATTAAATAAACACAAAAATATCTATACTTAAATTTTTTAAATTTCAAGAAAGTAGAAGAAATAAATTTATAATTTTTATTTCTTTAACACAAATATATAAAAATTATAAACTTTTTAATGGTGAGAAGAGGGAGAACGATGAATATTTGGTAACTGACTTTTTACAGAATCATCTTTTGTATTTTCATCTTTGCGGGAAATTTGCTTGTCACCTAAGCGTTTTTTATTTTCAGGTCTGTTTAACAAATAATCTTTTGTATAAACCCATTTTTGTTCAGGCATGCCAGCCATAGAATATTCTGAGCCTAAACGAATAGCATCAACGGGACATGCTTCTTCACAATATCCACAAAACACACAACGCAGAATGTCAATTTCAAATCGAACTGGAAATTTTTCAATACCGCTATCTTTTGCCTGACCCGCAACAATTGTAATGCATTGCGCTGGACAATTTGTTGCACACAAAAAGCAAGCAGTACAACGCACCTCACCATTGGGGCGTTTCGTTAAAAAATGCGCTCCCTTAAAACGTTCAGAGTATTTATATTCTACTTCCGGCCATTGGACAGTAACAGACTCTTCAAGTTTTAAGAGTTGCTTTGCAAAAGTTGATATAGTCTGACCCAATCCAAGTAACGTTGTTGTTAAGTAACCATTCTTTAAACTCTTCTGTGGATCTTTAGATACATTTATATATCCCATACTCTTTTGCCTCTTATATTTTTATTGCAGAAAAAATATCTTCAATACCTAACATTGCTGGAAATACAGGTGGATTCGCCTTTAATTTTTGATTCACGCCGTTGTAATTAACAAATGTTCCATTTTTTTCAGCAAAAACTTTTGTCGGTATAACCAAGGAAAACTTTTTGGTAGCTGGATTTTTAGAAGAGCCAAAGTAAATTACATTTTGTAATTCAGTAAAACGATTCATTTCATTTGCAAATTGGGTATAAGATTTTTCAATTTCTGGACCAAAAACAAAAATAACTTCCGCATGTTGTTCTGCAAGAGGAGCGAAACTGTCTCCTAAGGATACAGCATTTATACTTTGATTTTCTAATATTTGTTTCAAACCTGCAGTATTCGGATTTTTATCACCTCGAAATAAAATTCCATCAAAATCATTTAGTTTTTCATTGGGATCTCGCCAAACGTATGTTTTAAATTGAGCACCAATAACATTTTTTAAAGTTTCAAAAATAACTTGATATTCTTCATTGGTATATTGTGGAGTTAATACTAAAGCTACTTTTTCAGACTTTCCTTTATAAGGAAGAAGTTTTTCAGTTAGTTTTTTATTAACATCAGTCCAAGCTAGCGATTTACCTCCAGCTAACGGAACAGCTAATCTTTCTTCAGCATTTAAATGATCGTACATAGTCCGACCATAATCACACATCCAATGCCCATTTACATCTTTATTTTTTCTTGGTTTTAAGCGATAATACTGCCTTTGGTTCTTGTTTTGATATAAAGTAACGTTACAGCCAGTTGAACAACCAGGGCATATTGTTTTAGTTTCACTTAAAAACCAAACACGACATTTGAAACGAAAATCTTTTGCAGTGAATGCTCCAACTGGACAAATATCAACAATATTGTAGCTATAATTGTGTTGTATTTTTCTAATAGGAAACGTTCCAATTACAGAATGATCCCCACGATTAAAAATACCTAAAGAACTTGTCTTTGTTACTTCATCTTCAAATCGAACACAACGTGAGCAAAGTATACAACGTTCAGTATCCAAGACTAGATTGTCCCCAACATCAAGAGCTTTTGGCTTCAATACCTTGTCTTCATCCATTTGTGATGTGTATTTACCAACTTTCATATAGTAGTTTTGCAATTCACATTCGCCTGCTTGATCGCAAATTGGGCAATCAAGTGGATGATTGATCAAATGAAATTCAAGCGCCCATTTATGCGCATCTTTTACATCATCACTTGTTGTTGTTACTTTCATACCTTCAGTACAAGTCGTATTACATGCAATTTGTAACTTAGGCATGCCTTCAATTTTAACCATACAAAAACGGCAAACTCCTGCCACAGAAAGACCTGGGTGCCAACAAAATCTAGGAACTTCAATTCCTAATAGTTCGGTAGCTTCAATAACCGAAGTTCCTTTTGGGACAGAAATTTCTTTGCCATCAATTGTTAACGTAACAGTTTCTGACATTATAGTTATCCTTTTAAATATGGTTCAAATTCATGTGCAAATTTTGCAATGATTGCTCTTGCAGGATCCGCAGCGGCATCTGAAAGAACGCAAATGGTTTTGCCTCGCATATTATTTGCAACAGTATTAATTCTTTGAAAGTCTGCTCTAGAAGCATTTCCTTTCAATATGTGTTTTGACATTTTATACAACCAACCAGTTCCTTCACGGCATGGAGTACATTGCCCACAAGACTCATGCGAATAGAAATCCATTAAATTTTCTAAAACATCTGGCATGCGAACATCTTCAGGAATTACAATAATCGCCCCCGAGCCTAACATTGATCCCGCAGCTGCTATGGATTCATAATCTAACGTAACAGATTCACATTCTTTGGCAGTAAGAACAGGTGCAGATGACCCTCCAGGAATCACTGCTTTCAATTTTTTACCTTGGATAAGTCCACCACAATCTTCATTTAAAAACCGCATGAGAGGGTAACCTAAAGGTATTTCATAACAACCAGGACGCGCAATTGGACCACTCACATTAAATAATTTAGTTCCTGGTGATTTTTCAGTTCCGAATTTTTTATATGCATCGGCTCCATTATTGATAATCCATGGAACTACTGCAAGAGATTCAACGTTGTTTACAACCGTAGGTTTTCCTAAATAACCTTTTACTGCCGGAAAGGGAGGTTTTAATTTAGGCTGTCCTTTTTTCCCTTCTAATGAGGAAATTAGACCAGTTTCTTCTCCACAAATATATGCACCAGCTCCGGAATAAACATCCATATGATGTGTAAATCCAGAACCCATAATATTCTCACCTAAGTAACCAGCATCATATGCTTCTCGAATGGCTTGTTCACACCATTTAATTTCATTATAAAATTCACCACGCACATAAATATAACTTTTATGTGCACCAATCGCATAAGAAGCAATAATTTTTCCTTCTACTAAGGAATGAGGTGTAACTTCTGCTATGTAGCAATCTTTATAAGTCCCAGGTTCGCCTTCATCAAAATTTGTAATTAAATATTTTTCTCCAGCACCTTTTGGAACAAAACTCCATTTTAAACCGGTTGGAAAACCTGCTCCACCACGACCTCTCAATCCAGAAGCTTTCACAGTATTAATGACATCTTCAGATGTCATCCCACCTTTTAAAACTTTTTCTAATGCTTTATAGCCGTTTGCTTTTTCTTTATACGTCTTAATGCTACGCGCGTCTGGATGACCTTCAAGTCCAAGCAATATACGATACTCATCAGGCTTCCGGCCTTGGTATTCGTTTGTAATAACTGGCATGAAACAGTCTCCTTTTATTTCTTCAAATTATTTGCACAATTGATTGCTGCTTTTGGCAATTCTTTTGCACTATATTCTTTAATTAGAGCAAGAGCTTTTTCAGGTGTTACGTTATTGTGTCGATCTTTATTTATTAAAGTTGATGGAGCGTAACCACATTGCCCTAAACATTCTACACCATGCACTTCAAAAGGAAGATCTCTTCCTTCTTTCTGCGCTTTTTCAATTTCATATTTTACTGCTTTAATGGTGTCATTTGCCCCCATCAACCAACATGAAATACTTTTACAAATTTCAAATCGATATGGTTTTGGCGGACTTTTTCGATACATTGTATAAAAAGTTAAAACTTCTCTTACATCAACAGCTGAAAGGCCAAATTGTTTTTCTAACTCATTTACATCTGCATCAGAAATCCAATCTTTTTCATCTTGGATAGCATGCAAGATAGGCAAAATGCTTGAGCGTTTAGTTTCATAACGCTTGACAAATCCCTCAATTATTTTGATCAATTCTGGAGAAAAAACTGGCATAAATTGCCCCTTATCTATCAAGTTCGCCTGCAATAATATTGATACTTCCAAGTGCTGACACTGCATCAGCTAAGAAATTTCCATGCACCATTGTTGGGAATCCACTTAAGATAGAAAAACAAGGAGCACGACATTTTACTCTATAAGGGTTTCCACTGCCGTCAGAAATCACATAAAAACCGAGCTCACCATTTGCAGCTTCGTGTCTGTGATATACCTCACCTTTTGGAGGTTGGATTCCATTTATAATTAGCATAAAATGATTCATCAATCCTTCAATGTTACCGTAAACATCTTTTTTAGAAGGTAACACAATATTTTTATTTGGAACATTTATTGGTCCATCAGGCATGTTTTTAAAGCACCAACGCAAAATTTTAATACTTTGTCGAACCTCTTCCATTCGAACAAGGTAACGATCATAGGTATCACCATTTGTTCCTACTGGTATGTCGAAATCAACTTGATCGTACATCCAATAAGGTTCTTCTTTTCTGATATCGTATTCAAAACCTGTGGCTCTTAAACAAGGTCCCGTATATCCAAACTGAACGGCAAGATCTTTTGGTAATATTCCAGATCCTTTTGTCCGTTGCACAAAAATTCTGTTATTTGTTACGAGAGATTCAACATCCATATGTTTTTTTTCAATACTGTCGACTACTCTTTCACATTCAGCTAACCAGCCTTCGGGAATATCAAATCCCATTCCGCCAATACGCATTAAAGAAACAGTTAATCTGGCTCCACATAATTTTTCAAATAATGAATAAACTAATTCACGCTCTTCAAATAAGTAGAAAAAGCCTGTGATTGCTCCTAAATCTACTAAATTTGCTCCTATACAAACATAGTGATCTATTATTCTGGATAGCTCATCAATAATCATGCGCATTACTTGTGCTCTTGGTGGTACTTTAACCCCAATTAGTTTTTCAACTGTTTCACAAAATGCACTATTATTCATTGGTGCAGAACAATAATTTAATCTATCAGTATATGGAATGACTTGATTATAATTATGAGTTTCACACATTTTTTCAAAACATCTATGCAAATAACCAATTTCCACATCCATTTCTTTTATACGTTCAGCACCGTCAATAACGGACATAAAACGTAAAGTACCATGAGTTGCAGGATGTGCTGGACCAATGTTTATCCACATAAGATCTTCATGATCATACTTTTTCATCAGACGTTCACGATCTTTGTCAAAAGTATTTTCTAATGCTTCACCACGCATGGATTGATTTTTATCAGCAGGATAGTCTTTTCTAAGAGGATGCCCTTGAAATTCATGATGCGTTAAGATGCGACGCAAGTCTGGATGACCTGCAAATTGTACTCCAAACATATCCCAAGTTTCGCGCTCTGCCCAATTAGCACTTTTCCATATATGTTGAATAGTAGAGATAGATTCTTGCTCACCAACATGACATTTTACACGCAATCGTTTTTTTTCTACAGGAGCGAGTAAATGATACACGACATCAAAACGTTTGTTACGCTGAGGCCAATCTACCGCAGTAACATCAATAAGAAATTGAAAATGATGTTTGTCTCTTAAACAAAACATAACTTCCACAATTTTTTCTTTTGGGATGATAAGCGTTTGCTCCTGAGCAAACTGCTCTCTTTCCTCAAACTGCCAAGAATCAGCAGCAACAATTTTTTTTAAATCATCAATAATAGTAGCGTAAAAAGCATCCATCTCGGATATATCCTCCCCTGGCGTGCTACATTTTCGGTGCCATAAGAATTCATAACAAAACATATGTCAACTTGCCTTCAACAAAATGTGAAAGAATCTCAAGCAACCAAAAAAGATAAAATGACAAACTCATTTTCACATTGTAAAAGTTCATTCTCTCATAATGAGAAAGAAGGCAATCTCATGACTCAATTTTTAAGCATACATCAAAAGAATCCTGATAAAAGGCAGATCAAAAAAGTGATCGAAATAATTGACGGCGGAGGGATCATCCTTTCACCGAGTGAAACAGGATTTTGTTATTTAGGAAGTGCTTCTTTAGATAGCACTCATGAAAAATTTTTAAAACTTCGCCCAGGACACCCAAAAAATAAACCATTTAGTTTACTTTGCAAAGATATTTCGCAGGTAAGCAAAGTGGCGTACCTCTCAACACAAATTTTTCGTTTAGCTTCGCGAGTATGGCCTGGCGCTTACACTCTTATTCTTCCCTGCTCAAAAAATACTCCTAAAATTGCAGCTGGTCCAAAAAGAAAAACTGTTGGAGTGCGAATATCAAATCATCCCATTATTGAAAATATAGTGAAAGAATTTGATCATCCTCTACTTGTTACAAGTGTCACTGATGAAGAGGAACTCATAGAACAAGATTATTTTAATGAGGATACCAAAGATGATTTCTGGTGGACTGACGTAAATAAAATTTGGAATCAAGCAGCAAAGAACTTAATAGATATTGCAATCGACGATGGAGAACAAATTCCAATAAAGGTATCCTCTATAATTGATTTTTCACAAGAACCGCCAGTTCTTATCCGTGACGGAGGAATTGATTTAGATTTAATTGGTATTTTTAATACAAATTAATAAATTTATTTTAAATGATTATTTTAAAAACAAAACTTTACATAAATGTTTTAATAAAGTAATATCCCGAACTAGGCTTTTATTACTAGGAGGGTAATTATGAAACTAGGTAAATTTATCTGTGGAATTCTACTTGTAGGTTTTTTAAGCACTTCATGTGCAAGGATTTTGAGACGCTCTGAACAACCTGTTGTTCAGCCGAATGAGCAAGTTTCAGAAGCAATGCCATTGCGCTAATAATTAAAATGCAAAAAAAGGGAGTGTTTCTTTACACTCTCTTTTTTAATTTATAAATATTATTTTTTCTTCCAAAGCATATAAGAAATAAGTACGAAAATAAGAACAAACAATGGTGCACAAACTTTCATAATTGGATCATGGACAAAATAATGCGAAGCTGCTGCTCCTAATAAATTAATAACAAAACCTGCATATGCCCATTCTTTTAATGTTTTAAAAAAACCAAATAATATTGCTAAACTTCCAAGTAACTTTGCTGTTCCTAAAATTTTTAATAAATAAACAGGATATCCTAAACTTCTAATGCCGTCCAAAGCTTGGGGGGAAAAAGTAAAATACATGTAAGCTGAAAAAAGCATGACAGCAACAAATGGTAAAGTTGCAACCCAGTATACTATTCTTAACGTCTTTGAATTTGCCATGTAACTTTCCTTTAATAAAAATGAAAAATTTTTACAATTAAACAACTACATGTTTTACGTGATCGCCAATTGGAGAAGCAAAAAAGTCTTCTACACAATTACCTTCAAATGCCACTAAAGAAGCTTTTTTTCCTTGCTCTAAAGTACCATATTGTTCTTCTGTTCCTGTAGCAATAGCGGCATTTATAGTAACACCTGCAAAAACTTCAGGTAAAGAAAATGCACAATGAGATAGAGCTAAGTAACAAGCAAACCATAAATTATTCATTATAGAACTTCCAGGGTTATAATCACTGGCGATCGCTACTCGTACCCCAGAAGAACGCCATTTCTTTGCATCTACATAAGGAATTCTACTAAAAAAGCTTGTACAAGGTAACGCAACAGCAACAACACCTAAACTTGCAAGCCTTCCAAGATCCGATTCTGTAGAGTATTGACAATGATCTACGGTTAACACTCGTCCTTTGATTCTTTTCTTGGAAGCTGTTTGCTCTATTCGTCTAGCTAATTCAGCTGCTAATTCTGCACCTCCGCAACGGGAAAATTCATCGGAATGGATATGCACATCTAAACCATGTTGCAATGCGGCACCCAACCAACGTTCAGCTTGTTCTTTTGAAAAATAATTTCTTTCTAGAAATATATCTGCAGCAAGCGGAAAGGCTATTCCTTTTTTGGTAGCTTCTTCACCCATTGATGCAATATTCGGTAAATCTTCAATTAATGCTTGTAAGTAATTATCGAGTCCTCGGTATTCTGGACTTGCAGCATGTGGGCCTAGATACGTAGGTGCCACTGCAGGAAGTTCATAAAAATCTTCCCCCGAATAAGAGAGATAAATTGCTTCAAGCATTTTTCTTTCTTCTTTGGGGTTTAATCCGTATCCAGTTTTTGCTTCTAAAAGCACAACACCTCTTGCTAAAGCAATTTTTGCGTTTGTTTTAAATATTTCGCTTAATTTTTCTTTTGTTACTTCTCGTGTTGCTTTCATTGTTGCTGCAATTCCGCCCCCATTTTTTGCAGCAATTTCCTCATACGTCATTCCTTGGGATTTAAGCACTGTTTCGTTAGCACGACTCCCAGCAAAAATAGGATGATTATGGCAGTCAATAAGTCCTGGCATCAAAACAAGTTCAGATGCATCTACTAAATGATAATCTTCTACATTTTTAATTTTGCTACTTTCATTTTCTCCAATAGCTTGAAAAACCCCATCATCAATAACTACATCGCAATTTCTTAAAATCTTCATATCTTTTTGTGATGAAATATTATGTTCAAGTTCTTTCCAATCTTGAAAAGTAACTACGCAAGGAGAGTTTTTAAAAATTATTTTTTTATTTTTTTTTGTGTACCAAATTTTTGCAGCCATGAATTCACCTCAGAGAAAAATGATTACGTGGATAGTAACAAGGCGTTTCACTAGTTACGTTTTTATTCATCTTTTCCTGCGCAATATTTCTCGCAACCTCATATCCGGCATCAGCGTGTCTAAATATTCCCATTGCAGGATCAAAAGTTAAAACTCTTTTCAAACGCTCATCAGCTTCTAAAGTTCCATCAGCAACAATTACCATACCTGCATGTAAGGAGTAACCCATTCCTACTCCTCCGCCATGATGGAAACTTACCCAAGTAGCTCCACTCGAGATATTTCCAAAGGCATTTAATAACGCCCAATCAGCAACAGCATCGCTTCCATCTTGCATTCCTTCTGTTTCACGATAAGGCGAAGCGACACTTCCGCAGTCAAGATGATCTCTTCCGATGACTACCGGACATTTTAGTTTTCCTGTTTTTACCATCTCATTTAAGAGTAAACCTGCTTTTAATCTATCTCCATATCCAAGCCACAAAATTCTGGCAGGCAAACCTTGAACAGATATTCTTTTTGGCGCTAAGTTTAACCATCTTTGAATATCATCATGTTGAGGAAATAAATTCATTAATGCTTTATCTGTTAATTCTAGTTCGTGAGGATCACCACTCAACAAAGCAAAACGAAAAGGTCCTTTCCCTCGACAAAATAATGGGCGAATATATTCTGGAACAAATCCCTTTATATTAAAAGCATCTTCTAATCCTACTTTTTTTGCCATTGCACGAATATTATTTCCATAATCAAAAGTTGGTATTCCTCTCTTTTTTAATTCAAGTAAATATCCCACATGTTTCTTTATTGATTGAAGCGCATTTTGTTCAACTTTTTTAGGATTTTCTTTTCTTTCAAGAAGGAGTTGTTCCAATGAATACCCTTCGGGAACATAGCCATATGTTGGATCATGAGCTGAAGTTTGATCAGTAACTAAACTCGGAGTAAAATCTTTGCGTAACATCAATTTAGGGAGAATATCTACAACATTTCCAATCAATGCTAAACTTTTTGCTATTCCTTCTTTCAATGCATTATTTAAGGAATTCATTGCTGAATCAATATCCCAATGAATTTCATCTAAGTAACGAGATTTTAGTCGCATTTCTGCTCTTTTAGGATCAACTTCAATTCCTAAAAAACATGCTCCTGTTAATACAGCGGCTAAAGGCTGTGCTCCTCCCATACCACCTAAACCACTAGAAAAAATAAATTTTCCTTTCGTTTTACCCTGATAATGCTGTTGAAATGCTTCGTAAAATGTTTCGTACGTACCTTGGACAATTCCTTGCGAACCAATATAAATCCAACTTCCAGCAGTCATTTGGCCATACATTATAAGACCTTGTTTTTCTAAAGCATCAAAATGTTCCCAATTTGCCCAATTTCCAACTAAATTGCTGTTTGCCAGAAGAACCCTTGGCGCATTTGCCCACGTCTTTATTCTTGCAACTACAGCTCCGCTCTGGATAAGTAATGTTTCATCATTTTCTAGTTCACTTAAAGCTGTTATAATTTGGTGAAAATCTTGCATACTTCTTGCTGCTTTTCCACGACCACCATAGACAATTAATTCAGTAGGATTTTCTGCAACCTGTTGATCTAAATTATTTAACAACATTCTTAAAGGAGCTTCCTGTAACCACCCTTTTGTATTTAATTGTGTTCCTGTGGGTGCTGGCTGGCCTGGAATAAATTTTCTTGTTGCTGAAAGGTTTATATTTTGAGTAGACATAGACATCCTCGCAAAAAAGGGGAGAAAGGAAAAAAATGATTTTGACGGAATCGACTACTTCTTCAAATGTGCCTACACAATACTTCATTCCAAAGAACTTTGAAAATAACTTTGGAAAAATTTCAGCCACATTAAAAGGCTTTTTTACTGAAAATCGCTTGGCTAAAATGGAAAGAATCGTTCAAAATAGAAGCAGACAAGTGCTAACAGTATTTGAAAATACTCATCATGCTCATAATATAAGCGCTATTTTAAGAACTATTGATTCATTTGGATTCATGGATTTATTTTTCTTGTATTCGAATCATGCCATGCGCTTTAGAGCGGCAGACACTATTGATAGGGGGGCAAGTCAGTGGCTTCTCCCAAAAAGATTAGATAATATCTCTGAATGTGCTGAAATTTTAAAAAAAAGTAACTACAAAATTGCTTTGGTTTCTTTACCTGATTTTTCTCGCACCGCAGATCATTATATTAACAATATACCTTCTTTTCCTTCAAATTCCTTTCATACAACTGAATTTCAACAATTTCTTGGAGAAAACAAAATTGCTCTTATTTTTGGTAGCGAACTCCATGGAGTTTCTCCAGAATGGAAAAACTATGCTGATTGTTACGTTTCTGTGCAAATGTATGGATTTACTGAATCCTTAAATGTGTCAGTTTGTGCTGGCATAATATTACAAAATTTAAGGGAACAACTATCTAGTTTTCAAAAATCGTTTACTTTATCGAATTTTGAAAAAGAATTGATATTAGAACATTGGATCGCCAAAAATTGCCCCAACTCACTAGAATTTATTAGCACAAGACATCCTCATTTATTGCCTTGGTTTGAATTTGTACGTTCTGGCAAATTTTTTCAGCCTATCTCTAAATAAATTTTCCGCCGATAAAAGTCTATATATTAACTTTTTTGGAAGTAAGATTTATGCAACTTATCAAGCGCAAACCTCACTTGGGTTGGATAATCAATTTACTGGCTGTTTTATTAATTTGTTTTTTGTTACTAAATAGTTTATTTGGCTCAATATATGTTAATCAATTAAAGAAAAAAATTTTAGGCTTAACCGATCACTATTTTCTTGCGCAAAAAGAAATCCTAGAAACAAAAGAAACTTTAGCTAGAAGCAATACAAATATATATAAATTTATCTTGACAGATAGAGAAAAAATAAACGAAAAAGAGTTGCAACAAATTAATTCAAATTTTTTAAAAGAACTTAGAAAAGATTTTATTGCTATTGTTTCACATACAAAGGAAATAAATAAATTTAATATAGATCCATTTATGACAAATAAAGCGCAAGAACTTCTTCCAATGGTAAATAACTATACTTTAAATTTGCAAAATGAAATTGAAAACTTTCTTGCCTCAAATTCAAAAAATTATTCAGACATCCTAAAATTCATGCAAAAAGAAAATGAAAACTATAGCAAAATAGCATTCTCTTTAGAAATATTAACCAGATTAATTCAAGACAAAGCAATAAGTATTAGGATCTCAGATGATTTACTATTAGAATATCTGCCCTCAGTATTTATTATAACATTCTTTGCAGCAGCAATTCTAGGAGGTAGTTTTATTTATGTATCTAGAAGGGAAGTACGAAAGTCTATCATAGAAAATACATTACAAGTCTTAAATGAAGCATATAACTATCAACTTGATTGTATTGAAACCCTTGAAACATGCCGAGATTTATCTGGAAAAGGAATTGAAAAAATTAATGAAATTTATCAAAGTCTGCAGAATAAAAACGATCACATAGAATTAATTGAAATTATTAATAAATTTAAAGAATACGCCTCAAAGATTGAATTTGCCTTTGAAACTAGAAAAGTAATCCATGAAAAAGAAAGAAAAAAATTAGAGCTTGATATAAAAGAAACAAAAAAAACAGATAAAGAAACAGATAGTTAACAATTCTAAGGGTTTTTAAAATTCGTCAACTGCCTTAATTTGGAAAGAATTATACCGATTCCTTATTGTCTAGATTTTAGAAAGAAGGCGTAAGGGTTAAACATGGAATTAGGAAAACTTAACATCTTAATAATAGAAGATGATGAAGATATCGCTAATCGTCTCCAAAAAGAATTAGAAACATTCAATTTCACCTCAAAAATTGTAAAAAAATATAATGAAGCAAAAAGTTTGATCTTTCGCGCAGAAATTGAATTTGACATTTACCTAATTGATGTTCAATTGCCAGACGGGGATGGATTTTCATTAATTCAAGGTATAAAAAGAAAAAATGATGATGCTATAGTTATAATCATGTCTGGTTATATAAACAATAAAATTCTTGAAAAATCTCATAAATCAGAATGCTTTGAAGTTATTCAAAAGCCATTCTCAATTAAAAATGATGTTATTCCTATTATAAAGAAATGTATTAAAAATATTCGTTTAAAAAAAGAAAATTTACATTTAAATTCACAAATTTTACATACTTCTAAATTAGCTGCTTTGGGCGAACTATCTGCGACAGTTATTCATGATATTCGAGGCCCATTGACTATGATTCAACTAACGTGCGAAGACATTAAAGACGATTTAAAACATTTAGAAGTAAAAGATATTGATTGTGTTAATTCACATATTTCTCAAATTAACAAAGCATGTAGTAAAATAAATAAACTAGTAGATCATTTAAGAAATTATTCCAGAAAAGATGCTAAAGAGGAAGAGGAAGAATATAAAGATATTGAAGAAGTTATAGAAAATAGCTTATTTTTAGTAAAACAAAAAATTCGTTCTCTAGTTGTAAAAGTCGAAATAAAGATTGAAGATAAATACAGATTAGCACAGCTATTATGTTACCCAAATAAATTCGAACAGGTTCTTATGAATTTAATGAGCAATGCTTGTGATGCTATGCGCACGGTAACAAAAAAAGAATTACAAATTCGTGTCTATGTAGAGAGTCAAACGTTTAATATTAGCATTACTGATACAGGAGAAGGAATTCCTGAAGATATTATGCCAAAAATTTTTGATAGTTTCTTTACTACCAAACCCAAGGGAGAAGGAACAGGCTTAGGCCTTAGCATTGTAAAAAACATTGTCAAAGAGCATGCTGGTGATCTATTGTTAGCTTCGGTTGTTGGAGAAGGTACCACTTTTACTATAAAGCTTCCTATTTCAAGAATTAAAATAAAACCAAACAGTGGAGATGAAACTCCTTCTCCACGCGCCGCATAGAAAAAACATATGATGTTAAATAGTTACGAATTTGCCGATGAAGAACACATCAGGCGAGAAAAAGCTAAAGTTAAAGCAGCAAAAAAAAGTCGTTGGTGGCAACAGAAATGTGCTTCTGGCTTGTGTTCCTACTGTGGAAAAAAATTTGCATTTAAAGATCTTACAATGGATCACATCGTGCCTTTGGCTCGTTTTGGAACCACCACTCCAGGCAATGTTGTTCCAGCTTGCCGAGAATGTAACAAAAATAAGGGGGTTGACACGCCTGTCGATCTACTTTTCAAGAAAGACATGATAGACTAAGAAAAATATCCCTTTTTCTAAGGTTGAGACAAAATATGGCCGGAAACGTCATAGAACTTTCACCAGAAATGAATTTTATTGTTATCGATGACTCCCCTGCTTCACGAGAGGGGATCGTAAAGTCGTTAAAAACATTGGGTTTTAAAAATGTGTATGAAGGTGTCAGTGAAGGGGAATCTCTAAAATTTTTGCAGGAAAAAAATTTTGATTTTATTATTTGCGAAAAAGACATGCGCCAAATAAATGGATTAGAATTTCTTACTGAATTAAGAGAAAACGTTGAAATAAAAAGAACACCTGTTTTAATGGTGGGGTCAGAGTTAACAAAAGACGAAACTCTCCGCTTTCCTGAAGCCGCACCAGATGGATACTTAAAAATTCCATTTGTTATGAAAGATTTATCTACTCAAATCTCACAAACTCTAGTGAAATATCGTGATACAGGTAATATTGAAATTGATTATGAATTAGCTCGTTACCTTTATATAAGTGGTGAATATGAAAATGCTTTAGAAGCATATAAAAATATTTCTGCCAAAAGTTTATCATCAGCTAGAGCTTTTGTAGGTGTTGCTCGTTGCCATAGAGCATTAGGTAACATTCCAGAAGCAGAAAAAAATTTAAGATTAGCTATGCAGAATAATAAAAATTATGCTCAAGCATATTTTGATTTAGGAGTTTGTTTACTTGCTTCTGATAGAAAGCAGGCCGCATTAAAATCATTTGATCAAGCTTTATCAATTAATCCTAAAAACCCCATTCGATATGAAGAAGTTGCAAATGTATTAACTCGCTGTGAATTATATGAAGAGGCTGAAAGTTATTTAATGCGTGCAATAAATATGAAAATTGTTTATCCAAAACTTTATGCCCAAGTTGGAAGAAATTTTCTAGCACAAAAGAAAAAAGATAAAGCATTAGATTTTCTGCAAAGAGCAGTTGAACAAGATCCTAAAAATCCAAGTTTTTTGAATAGCATAGGAATCTGTTACAAAGAAATGGGAAAATTTGAAGATTCAATTTCTAGTTACAACTTGGCTCTGAAAATTACACCTAATGATGTAAAAATTATGTACAATAAAGTACTTTGTTTAGTTAGTATGAAAGATTACGACAGAGCTAAAAAAGTATGTCAACAAATTCTAAAATATGACCCCAAATTTGAAAGGGCTCAACAAAAAATATTAGAAATTGATAAATTAAATGAGACGCCAGCCGAACCAAAATATAGAGGGGTTATTCCAAAATAACTATGAACAATAAAAACTTGCTAGATGAAGAAGTCATAAATAGCATGAAAGAATTAGGCAATGGAGATGAAGAATATTCAGATCGGCTACTTATTGTCCAATTAATGAGTGTTTATTTAAATAATCTCCCTGAACGAATTAAAGAATTATCAACGGCAATGCAAAATAGTGATGCAGCAATCATTGAACGAGCCGCACATACTTTAAAATCTAGCTCAAGGCTCATTGGTTTAGTTTCATTAGCCGAAGATTGTCAAATATTAGAAGATATTGGCTTTTCAAAAAAACTCGATGACGCTCCTGATGTTTTTAAACGAATAGATTCTGTAATTAAAGTTGTACCAGATGTTTTAAAAAATAAAATAAAAGAGCTAGAAGCTTCATAATAGAGGAAAAAGTGGCAACAAAAACCATACTCATTGTTGATGATGCAGCTGAAACAAGAATCTTTTTAAAAGGGGTCATTAATTCACTTGGATATGCTTTTTATGAAGCAAAAAGTGGGTTAGATGCGCTTAAAATTTTAAATGATCACATGATTGATTTGGTAATACTTGATGTCCTTATGCCAAATTTAGATGGCTATCAAACACTTGAATTCATTAATAAACTGAAACAAAAACAAGAAATAAAAGTAGTCTTTCTAACTGGTAAAAAAGGAGAGTTAGATCAAGCAAAAATAGATGAATTAAATCCTGATGATCTTATTCATAAAACTGTAGATATTCAAGTTTTGAAAACAAAATTAAAAAAATTACTTGATGGAAGTATTCCCCCAACAAAACCAAAAGTAGGTTCAGTCATACCCACACCAACTCCCGCTCCTGCACAAGTAAACACAACGGCCACTCAAACACCAAAAGCTGCAGCACCAACAGCCGCTAAACCAGCTACACCATCTTCGACAACTGGAACTGCGGTAAAAACACCACCAGCAGCTACACAATCAGGTGAACCTAGCCTTGATATCGCAGCTAAAATTACAAATATGCCAATTGATGTCGAAATTGTAATTACAAAAATATCCCAAACTACTGTTACTTTTTCTGCTAAATTTCAATTTAAAGAAGGTTCTCAATTAACAATAGATAGTCCTAAAGCAGCTTCAACCTTAAAGAAAAATGGAGCATTTAATGTAAAAGTTTTGAAATGCTCGCCTGAAAGTGACAAATTTATCATTAATTCACAGCTTATTTAATCTATTTTTTCCCTACAATTAATTCTTTTAATGATTCTAAATATTCATCAATTGACAAAGAAATTAATTGTGATTGGGATGATAAAGAAACTATCACGTTTAAATTAGCATCGGCTTTACTCGCAACTTTAATTCTTTGAAAAAAAGATTCATTTACTAATTGAATTGTATCAAAATAAGCAGGAATATTTTGTAATGACCAATCAGGTTCTTGCTTTTCCATAAATTTATAATACTGTTTGAGCAAATATGTTGTCACAGAACGGAAAATAGTTTCTTCAATTGTAGCAAAAGGGAGATGAAAATATGCCATACCCTTCATTTCCTTTAAAATGGGACACCCACTTGTTGCCATGATTAAACCAACTAAAGCTTTTAAGCCCGTCTGCGCATCGCATTCTTTAAAATAAGATCTATTTTCAGTCTCAACATAAGTCTTGACAATTTCAGTTGATAAAACATCATGAAACTCAAGCATTGCATGTTGAACATCAAGAGCCGTGGGGCATTTTTTTATTTCAGCACTATTTAACGGGCAATTAGCACATTTATTAAAATCTAGATTGGTCCATTCCACATCAGGATCTTTTGGATTAGTTGAAAACAAAGCAGGTCTATCTAAATCAACAGTAAATTTTACTTCTTTATTACTTGAAAATATAAATTTGTAAGTAACATTCGGCAAAGCAATCCTCTTTCAAGTCTATAAATAATGTTTATTTGTCGGAAATCCCTTTTTCATCTGAAGATTCTGTCAAAAATATATCCATCTGTCATTTTTTACCTATTTAAGGAAAAGAGCATTCTTCAAAACACCGATTAATAAATAGATAGAAAGTTTTTTGAAGGAAAAATTAGATGTTTCCTGAATTAGAAGAAAAAGTTCAAAATATTACTTTTTTGCAAAGAAGAAATTGGGTAATAGGAGTATTTTCCCTTTCTCTTTTATTAGGATTTATTACTTACACAAAAGCAATTGAAAATTTCTTCAATAAATTTGAACTCGTAATTTTTATTGGAAACATACTACTTTCCCTTTCCCTTATTTCATTTTTTACATTTAGAAGAAAGTTTTCAAGAAAACCATATTCAACAATCCATTATTTTTCTCAAATATTTATTCTAACAAATCTTTTTGCAAAACTTTTTCTCTCAACAAACAACTTCCTTCTAGATCAAGAAAAATTCTTAATAATATCCATATTAAATATGTTAAATTGGTATGCAATAGTTCTAAATATTTCTTTAATTTTTAGTGTAAAAAAATTTAATAATATTATTTTTGATGTTAAAAAAGAAGAAAATCCTACTTTTTATTTTATTTATTTAAGCTTATTAAGTATTCCAATTTTTAATCTCCTTAATATTAATGTAAATTACACAATTTGCTTTTGCTATCTAGTACCAATTAGTTTTTTAATTACATCAATAGAAAATTTTCCATTAAAAAATGATAAAAATGAGTTAATATTATCTACACTATTAACTGCTTTTTTCTGCACAACTTTTCAATTAGGAAGTCAATTAAATTATAGCTCAACAATTTTTCCTTTTTTAAATGAAATTGCAACTTTTTTTACTTTAGGAGTTTTATCATTTAGAAATCAAATTAAACTTACAACAGAATTCAATAAAATCCATGAAATATCTATAAATTTAGCGAGAAAAATGGGCGAACTTAGTCTAATGCATATTGAAGCTCAAAAGTCTGAACAAGCAAAAGAAAATTTTTTAGCCACAATGAGCCATGAAATAAGAACTCCAGTCAATGGAATTATTGGGCATGCAGAATTACTAAACGATACAGATATATCGGACGAACAACGCCGACTGCTAAGCATGATTACTATAAGCAGTAATAACCTAATGAAACTCATTAATGAAGTTCTCGATTTACCAAATTTAATTTCTGGACATATTATATTAAGTAAAGAAGTAATTGATGTTTCTGAATTAGTTGAAAGTGTTATAGATGTCGTTAGTCCAAAAAGTTTTGAGAAAGGTTTAGATTTAACCTACTTTATTGAACCATCCGTACCACTTGAAATTATAGGTGATAGCAAAAGAATAGGGCAAATCCTTTTAAACCTTTGTAATAATGCTCTGAAATTTACTGAAAAAGGTGAAGTATTTATTGGTGTCACTCAAATAGATCAAGTTGAAGATAATATTGTTGAATTGCTTTTTGAGGTAAAAGATACTGGAATAGGAATTCCTGCAAGTAAAATTAAAAAATTATTTAAAGCATATTCTCAAACTGATGCATCTATTTCTAGAAAATTTGGGGGAACAGGACTCGGACTTGCTATTTCAGCTCAGCTTATTGAACTTATGAAAGGTAAAATTTGGGTAGAAAGTGTCGTAGGAAAAGGAACGCGTTTTATCTTTACATTAAAGTGCCAAATACCTAATATAACAGCCCCTACAAAGTATGATACTACTGAGTTTATTGGATTAAAATGTTTAGTTATTTCAGAAAATCCAACTATGCGCTATATATTAGGAAGAAGATTTAAACAATGGAAAGTTAATGCAAAAATAGTTGCTAAGTTTGAAGAAGCACAAAGTACTTTAGGTATAGAAGAATTTAAAATATTAATAGTTGATATTGTTTCTGAAAGTAAAAAAGCTATAATGTTTTTAAAAGCAAATCAAATTAATCCAATAGGAAAAATACCATCTATTGCACTTGTTTCTTTAGGAAAAAATGCCAATCCTGATTTACCACAAATTGCTGATGAAACAATAACAAAACCTTTAAAAACTGAAACTTTGGCAAAGACAATAACAAATATAATTCATAAAAAGAAAAAAATTGAAAATTCTACAATAAAAACGCAACAAGATGTTTCTTTAAATTTACTAGGAAATTTTATAACTCCAGAGAAAACAAAGACAATAAAAATTTTAGTTGCTGAAGATAATCCTGTTAATCAGAAATTAATTATAAGTATTCTTAAAAAAATGGGTTTTGAACCAAAGTTAGTTGAAAATGGAAAACTCGCAGTTGAAGAAGAAGAAACTGGAAATTATGATATTATTTTGATGGATTTACAAATGCCAGAAATGGATGGTATTAATGCTACAAAAAATATAATAATTAATTCTAGAGGAAGAAAACGTCCAAAAATAATTGCCTTAACAGCAAATGCAATGCCTGGAGATAAAGAGAGATGTCTAGACGCTGGTATGGATGACTACATCTCAAAACCAATTCAATTTCAAGTTCTGCAAGATTCACTTAAAAAATGGATAGAATTATCTGAAACAAATATTGATTTATATAAAAACAAACAATCTGCAATAATTGATAACATTAAAAGTTCTCAATTAAATGAGAATGTTACTAATAATAATGTATCAACTACTGAATTAAATGATAATAAAAAAGAATCTGTTAAGGAAACTAAAACTATGTCAACTCAAGAAAACAATACTAAATCAAAACAAGAAGTAAAAATTCTTGTTGCAGAAGACAATATTGTTAACCAAAAGCTTATCTTAAGTATTTTAAAGAAACTGGGTTATACAGCAAAATTAGTTGAAAATGGAGCACTTGCAGTTGAAGCAGCAACAAAAGAAAAGTTTGACATTATAATTATGGATTTGCAAATGCCAGTTATGGATGGCCTTGATGCAAGTAGAAATATAAAAGCGAGCGGTGAAATAAATCCAAAACCCATCATTATTGCCCTTACTGCAAACGCAATGGCAGGGGATAAAGAGCGTTGTCTAAATGCAGGAATGGATGATTACATGACAAAACCAATACAGATAAAAGTTTTAGAAGAGAATTTAAAAAAATGGGGAAATATTAAATAGAATAAGGTTCTTTTATGTACGGATCAGAAAATAAATTTTATTGGAAAGTTTCTTACTTCTTATCAGATATAAGAACAGTTTTATGTTTTTTTATAGCTTGTTTAAGTCTTCAAGTAACTAATACAAATTTTATTAATCCAAAAATATATATTAGTTTTTATTGTTTATCTGCCTGGATGGTTACAGCTATTTTTTTACTTTTCCGTTTAGTTTATTTAAGTGGAATTAAACAGTATTTATTTTTTTCCAATATTGCAGCAATTTATTCCATAATTTGTTGGACAGAATTAACTATTACTTTAATAAATGATGAAAATCTTTTAAAAATTTCACCATTTTTAATCAAAATACCTCTTTTTGCATTTTACATATACATTTTAAGATTAAATTTAAAATTTAAACTACCAGTTAGCAGAATGGAACCCTGGATTAAATGCATTTATTTTTTAGCTATTCCATACTTTTTATTTTCAATTTATAATAGTTTAAATCCTAACAAAACAGGAAAACTAATAGAACTTTTAATCATAACATATATAAATTTATCAGCTTTTTTTCACGCATTAACTGTCTCACTATTTGAATATTTGCGCCTTGGAAAACTACAAGACGACATGGAAAAACGCAATCTTGAAATTTTTCTTTTTGCCGAGAAGGCTAAAGAATCTACAAGATTAAAGGGTGAATTTCTAGCTAATATGAGCCATGAGCTGAGGACTCCATTAAATGGTATATTAGGATCAGCAACTTTACTTATTGGTACAAAACTCAATCAAGAACAAAGAAATTATTTAGAGACATTAAGAATTTGCGGAAATAATTTACTTGTAATTATTAATGAAATATTAGACTATTCAAAATTAGAAGCTAATAAACTAGAATTAGAACATATTCCTTTTGAAATTAATTCGTGCATCGAAAATGTCTTTGAACTTTTAGCACCAGCAGCAGCAGGACAAAATACACAACTTTTATATACTATTGATGAAGATGTTTCTAAAATTATAGTTAGTGACTATACTCGTATACAGCAAATAACTACTCATCTTGTAGATAATGCGATTAAGTTTACAAATAATGGTTACGCTACTGTCAGAGTTAAAAATGAACGTGAAGAAAAAAAACACTATATACGAATTGAAGTTATAGATACAGGTAGAGGAATTTCTAAAAAAGATATTGGAAAACTTTTTAAATCTTTTTCGCAAGTTGATGATTCATCTACAAGAAAATATGGTGGTACAGGATTAGGTCTAAGTATAGCAAAACGCTTAACTGAATTACTCGGTGGAAATATTGGCGTAAAAAGTGAACTAGGAAAAGGCTCTACCTTTAGCTTTACAATAAAAATTAATCCCGAAGAGTGTTTTAATGCTAGTAAGGAAAAAGAAATTGAATACTCTAATAAACTGATACAGTTTCAAAATAAAATTTGTTTTATTCTAGAGAAAAGTAGACTTCAAGGGGAAATTTTAAAGGATAGGATAGAAAAATGGGGGGTTGAAAGCTATATAGCTACTAGTGAACAAGAAGCTATAGAAATTCCTTCACAAATTTCTCCTAGTTACGTATTAATTTCAGTTGATGATTTTGAAACAGAAAAAGTACGAAATGAATTAATTTCAAAATATATGGACAGACAAATTATTTTTATTGCACTCCTAAAAAATTCAAATACTTATTATGCAGATGAAAAAATAATACCTGCTGGATTTACTGCATCTATTGCAAAACCACTAAGATATTCACAATTATTTGATACATTGTTAGATACGTCTAATGCAAAAAGAAAAGGTAATAATTCAGGAATTAAAACTGAACAAAGTAAATTATCAGATACTTATCCTTTGAGAATTCTTGTTGCTGAAGATAATGTTGTAAATCAAAAACTAATAACAAACATGTTAAAAAAGTTTGGATACTTATGCGATATTGTTGCTAATGGAAATGAAGTTATAGAATCTTTAACTAGAAATAGCTACGATATTATTTTAATGGATGTTCAAATGCCTGAACTAGATGGAATTGAAGCTACAAAAAAAATAATTCAAAAATATCCTAAAAGTGCTTCAAGACCTCACATCATAGCAATGACAGCGCATGCAAGAGGAGCTGAAGGACAAGTTTGTTTAGATGCGGGCATGGAAGGTTACCTCGGAAAACCTATAGATATGAAAGAACTCAAGCAAGTGCTCGAGTTCTGGGGCGGTAAAGTTACAAAAATAAAGTCAACAGCTTAATTTTTTTGTAAGATGGGAGGAGGTGGAGGAATATCATCATTTCCTTTATCTCCAGGTCTCGCCTTTGGCAACTCCTCATCATCAGCTGAATCAAGCGATGATTTATCTTCATTTGTTTGTTTACCTGAAAAACTAGATAAAGGTACAGGAACGACAGGTGCTGAATTTGCTTGTTTTTCTGGACTTTCAGTCGTCGATTCTGAAGTGCCTAAACTTATAACTGGTGCTGAAGGTGGTGGAACGGGATTGTAAAAAGACACCTTTCGTTTTGGAATAAATACTCCATCCGAAGTTGAACCTTGTAAATATACTTTAAATAAACGTTGTCCAGTATCAGAATAATCGTTTGCATAAGGATTATCTACCTGTGATTTTTCGTCATCATCAGGGTCTTGAGCAGACACTGTTACTCCTGAATTTATTGGAACAATGACTTGTGAAAGTCCAGAACCATAATCAAAAGGAATCACATGGGCTTTCTTACTATGTAAAAATTTCCAATCTAGTTTTTCCGCATAATCCTGATCTTTAATAATTGCTACAGCAATTGCTTCCCAAGCAGGAATTGCTGCACCACCATAAACACGATATCCTTTGCGCACCATCGGTTCATTACTGTCATAACCTATATAAGTAGCTATGGTAAAAGAATTATCTGGAGATAAAATATCTCCTTTTGAAGTAGGATAAGGTAAAAATCCAACGTAAGTACCATTTTTGTATTCATTTGTGGTACCAGTTTTACCAAATGCAGGAACTTTAATTGGTGAAGATATTAATTGCTTATCAATTTCATCATCATTAGAACGTAAAACTACACTTTTATTTAATACAAAAGCTGTACCTGCTGTTACCGTTCCTCGCAAAGTATTTAATGTAGGAGCAGAATAAAAATTATCTGAAAATTGGTATTCTTTAGCTTTCGCTTCCCATAATAAATTTCCATTAGCATCTTCAATACGTTTTATGAGCAGTAATTGATTAGGTTGCGCGTTATTAAAGTAACGATATGTTTTTCCAGACAAAAATGTTTGGTACATTAAAGCAAGGTCTGCAAGAGTAACATCATTAGAACCTAGAGAAAAAGATGGAACCCATTTTAGTGGTTCTTGAACTCCCATATCGTTTACCATATTTGCAGCATAATACATTGCTAAAGAATATTTAAAGTCAGAATTCCAATATAGTCTTTCAAGCGCAGGAGCTGATTGAATATCTTTCCATTTTTTACTTAAGTCTGCATTTATGGAGTCAATTATAGATATAGAAACAATACCATCAAGTAAAACAGAGGATGAATTTAGCAAACTAGAATTAGATTTTACATAAGTTAACAGAGCATCAAAATTTAATGGAGTTAATTTTACAGGAGAAACTAAAGCTGATGTTACTTCTGGCTTCCAATAATTACTTCCTAAAAATACCAGATTTCCATCATCTGTTTTTGCAAATGAAGATAGTAAATCTCTATCAACTTCTGCAAGATTATCACCTCCTACAATTTTATTAAGAGATTCTATAGCTTTTTTAGCTTGCACAGCCAACTTGTTCCAACGTAACAAATTATTTTTTAAAATATTTAATCTTAATTCTTTTTCTTTTGGAGGCAATTCTTTATCATCTGCAATTAATTGTTCTTGTTTTTCAAAACCATTTCCATAATGTAAAGTTCTTAGAAAAATCTTTAATCGATTATTTCCAATTACACTTAAATCAGAAAGTAGATCTGTTTTTACTTTTTCTAAAATTCCACTTTTTATATAAATTTCATTATCAGCAGAAGCATTAAATTTATTAGCAATTAAGCTTAATGTTTGTTCTAAAGACTTTCCTTTGCCAGAAATTTCTAGAAAACTTAATAAATCAAGATATTGATCATATGTTAATTTATCTAACAAATGTTTCAATAACCATACACTTGATAAGTTTTCAGATTTTGCTCCGGCACCCAATATTGTTGTTTCTAAACTACTAATTGCGTGATCTGGTCGAGGAAAATAAAAGACTCCTTGCCATATAAAGGCATCTCGAATGTTAGGTAAAGGATCTAGAACTGTCCAACCTAACTGCTGAGCCGCATAATATACTGGCAATTTAAAAGAAGAACCTGGTTGTCGTTCTGCAAAAATAGCACGGTTATATTCATTAGATGAAAATCCACCAGCCATTGCTACAATTTTTCCTTTATCCAAAACAATAGCAGCACCCTGTACTCTGGGTCTTGACTCTAAATCACAAAATAATTGATTTTCTTTAATTTTGCTCACACTTGTTAACACATATTGCCCAACATGAATTGAAGACAACAAAGCTTCTAAAGATTTTTTCTTTCCTCTTTTATAAGGCTGATCGGCAATGATAGCTGTTCTACCTAACGCATCTGTGTTGATAATACAGGTAGGTATTCCAAAACTAACTGTTACTTTTTCATTTTCAGAGCTTTTGTCGATTGATTCTACTTTACCTACATAGAATCCATATAAGTCAGGACGCTGAATATTTACAAAATTTGATTGAGGTTCAGCACTAAAACCATTTAAAATAATTTGTATTCGGCTTAAATTTTGCCTTAAACCATATTGAGAAGCTGATTGAATATTTTTTTCAAGAGTAGTTGTTAACCTTAATCCCATAGTTCCAACTTCATCAACATTATTCGCACCAATTGCAGTTAATATTTCTGGTCTTGACAATTGTTTTAAGATTATTTGATTCACGGCTAATTCATTAAATTGAAATTTTCCTTGATTAAATGGAACTTGCTCTTTTACTGATTCTTCATATTGCTGTTTAGTTATTTTTTGAGTTTTAAGCAATCTTTCAAGAACATAATTCTTTCTAATCAATGCTTCTCTTCTAGCTTTTTCTTGGGCAACAACAGAAGTTTTAGTAAAAGGATTATACTTTTCAGGACCTTTAACACTTCCTGCAATAAAAGCAGATTCAATTAAATTTAAATCTTCTACATTTTTATTAAAGTAATACTTAGCTGCTACTCCAACACCTCTTCCGTTACCGGTTACATGAAACTGATTTAAATAAAATTCAAGAATTTGATCTTTAGAATACATTTTTTCAAGTTTAAAAGCATTTATCATTTCTTGAAATTTTGTATATATATCTGTTTCTTTTCGCCCAAATAAATTTTTCACCGTTTGCTGAGTAATTGTTGAAGCGCCTTGTCTGGTTTTAAAAATAATATTATGAATCGCAGCGCGAAGTATACCCTTTGGATCTATACCAATATTTGTATAGAAATCTTCATCTTCTGCAGCAACAATAGAATCTTTCATTGCTTGTGGGATTTGATCGATATTTACATAAATTCTATGCTCTTGACCAAACAAACTCCCTAATTGAGATTGACCATCAGCATAATATAAAACAGTTTCTTTTGAAAGAATATCGATAATTCTTGTTTTTTCAAAGTCAGCATAGTTTCCTGCATACACCTGCCAAGCTACATAACCAATTCCACCAAATAATGGTACGCAAGAAAGGAAAATTAAAAACAAAAAAAGGAAGAGAATCTTTTTCATATAAACTCCAAAATCAAGCATACTTTATTACTCATTGCTTGCTTGATCAAAGCAACCTACTGTCATACAGAAAGCTAGTGTATGATAATTTTCAAAGCATACAAGAGGAGACAGCAAGACATGATACCATCTCAATCTTATTGGACATTTGACTTAAGTCCCTTTGTTTTTCAAGTCAAAAATATTAATTTCAATTGGGTGACTACCTGGTGGGGTATACTTTCTCTCCTAGTTGTCTTTGGTGGGGGTTATTTTTTTACACGTTTGCAAATTCAAAATACGAAACAAGAATTGAAAGAACCAAATAATTCTTACTTAACAAAAAAATTACAGAATTGGGAGCTTATTCAAACTATTCTTATTTATTGCTTTGTTGTGTTTGGAATTTTGTATTGTCTTCAAATTTTAAATGTAAATTGGGGCTTACGTTGGTATAGCACGATGTACCTGATCGGTTTTATAGCCGTATACATTGGCTGTATGCATTGGATTCGGAAAAAAACTCTAATGTTAACTGAAGCCATGCTAATGAATTTAATTACATTTTGTATTCTGGGTATGCTAATAGGAGCAAGACTCGTTTATGTTTTTGTTTATAATTGGGACTACTACAAAGATCGTCCCCTTGACGCAATCGCTACTTGGGAAGGTGGGCTTTCATTTCATGGTGGAATAATCGGTGTTTCATTAGCTATTATTTTTTATTGTAGAAAAAACAAAATTCCTTTTTTCCATTTAACCGACAAATTAGTGCGAATTATTCCAATTGGTATCGGCATGGGAAGAATTGGAAATTTTTTAAATGGCGAGCTCTGGGGACGCGCTGTTGAAAGTAATATTCCTTGGGCAATTATTTTTCCTGAAGGAGGTAATGTTGCAAGACACCCCAGTCAAATATATCAAAGTTTAGGTGAAGGCTGGGGGTTATTTGTTACTTTATTTATAATTTCACGTTGGAAACATAAAGAAGGTACAATATCAGCCTGTTTCATTATGTTTTACTGTATATACAGATTTATCGTCGAATATTTTAGAGCTGCAGATGCGCAAATTAATTATTTCTATTTAAATACTTTTTCATGGCAACCATTAAATGCTTTTCCAGGAACACCAAGCTGGCAAATAGTTACAATGGGACAAATATTATGCTTCTTCTTCTTTTTCTTTGGATGCTTTTTAATGTATTTATCCAGGAAAAATGTTTTCGAAGGAAGTAAAGAATGGCAAACCAGAATGGATCAATTTTCCAAAATTCATAGCGCTGAGAAAAAGAAATGACTCAAGAACTCCCACCACAAATAGCTCCACAGCATTATGAAGAAAAATCTTCAAACTGGTCTAAGTTCAATCCTGGCGAGTGGAAACAGGATATTTTTACCATACCACTCGAAATAGGATTAATTGCGGGTATAAATCAATTTAGTACTATCCATACAACATCCCTTTGGCCATTTAATGATGAAGTTGCAGATAAAGATCCTAAAGAAACAACCTATCCGCGTTCAAAACTTTTACCATATGCTTTGGGTACAAGCGCTGCTATTTTAGGTGGACTTAGTTTATATTCAAATGAATTCCCAACTTACCGGCATAGTATTGGTTGGATACATGCACATCTACTAACAGAAGTTGCTACATCCACAGCTAAAGTTACCTTTCAAAGAAAAAGACCTTACTATGACAAAAAAGTATCTCAAGGAGGTACACTAGGAGCTGATGATAGATATTCTTTTTTTAGTGGTCATGCTTCCCATGCTTTTACTTTTGCTACCTATTCATCAGCTTTATTATTTCAATATTCAAACAGTTCAATACTAAATTGGACTTATGCCAGCCTTATTTATACGAGTGCAGGAGTTATAGCAGCCTCAAGAGTGACTGATAATGCGCATTATACTAGTGATGTTATTACGGGGGCTATTGTTGGAACTTTAATTTCAGCTTTTGTCTTCTTTAGAGTTGAAGAAGTTAATACTAATAATAAGAAAGAGGAACAGATTATCTATAATTTTAATATGTCTCCTATTGCTTTCCGCGACGATACTAAGAATTCTTGGTATGGATTTAATGTAGAATTTAATATTTAATTAGGTTTCTCATTTTTTTATTCTTTTTTTTAAAAAAATAAACTAGTATCTTCAACAATGGAGGTATTACTTATGAATTTTGCTCTTCCACCATCTATTGCTTTATATTACTCTACTGCAAGTAACTTACCAAATGATCTAATTAATGAAGGATTTAACATTGGAACTTATTTTGGAAAATTAGCGTGTAATTTAATTCTCGAAAACAGCAAAAATTGTCCTTTAACAACTTCTATAATTGAAGGTTCTTTGCAACAAAAAAAATCGAATGAATTTTTTTATGCTAAAAGTAAAGAAGAAAAAATTATAAATTCTGACATCTTATTATTCTTACCCGGTGGATTAGAAACTTTAGAGGATCTTCTATTTTGTTTTAATTATAATAAAAATTTAAACCTCAAAAAAACAATAATTATTTACAATTTTTCTAATTTTTACGAAAATCTTTTAAATTGGTTTGAAGAAGTTTCTTTAATTAATATTATAAATTCAAGCTCAGATCTTTTCTGCATATGCCAAAACCTTCATGAAATTAACTATTTTTTTAATGAGGAATAAATGCCAAATACAAAATTTTTCAAATTTATTTTTATATTCTCCTTTTTTTTCTGGAATTATTCATTTTCTTTTGCTCAAAAAAATGAAGGAACAATGAATGATCAAAATTTTGAAAAAAAATATCTTGAAGTTTTAAAAACAGCATCAAAGCAAGATTTTTTTTCCGTGAAATTCAAACAAGAAATATATTCTTCTCTGCGAGAAAAAATTTCACCTTCTGACGGTATTTTGTATATCAAAAAACCTGCATCATTTAGATTCGAAATTATTTCACCACGTCAAGAAATTTATGTATCAAATAGCAAAAATTTTTGGAAGTACATTCCAGAATTAAAACATGCACAAAGCTTGCAAGCCAATGCAAATGAATTAGCCTTTGTTCAGTTGTTAACTAATCTAGCAAATATCAAAAAATTCTATAATGTATCTGTATGGGAAAAACCTGATGCACAAAAGATAAACGAGAACATAAATACACCGTATGTTAAATCTGACACTCCACCACCACAAAATGACGATGATATCCATTTAAGACTCATCCCCAAAGAAGACAAACAGCAAAAAGTTTTATACGCTGTTATTCAGGTGAAGACAGGTCTCATTCAAGAGTTAAGAATTGTTCAAACCAACGGAAACCGAACAAGATTACTTTTTAATGACTATTCTTCAAACAAATTTAGTGATGAAGTTTTTGAGTTTAAACCACCACAGGGAATCGTTGTGGATAAGCTATAAAATGGGAAGGAATGAACTACTTAGAATCTATTAAATCAATAATTTCTTGGAAAGCATTTATCGACATTTCATTGGTCGCTTTTTTGCTTTATCAAATTATATCAATGCTTAAAGGAACTCGTGCAGCCCAAGTATTGATTGGTATGCTTGTTATTTTTATTACTTATGTATTCTCTAGCATGCTTCAATTTGATACTTTACATTGGATTATCAGTAAATTTTATTCCTCTTTTATTATTGTTGTAATAGTTTTATTTCAAGATGACATTCGTCGTTTGTTAACACGTTTTGGAAGAGGACCTTTTGCAACAGGTTTAGACTCTGTTTCCGGAACAAATATTATCGAAGAAATAACAAATGCTGCTAAATCATTGAGTCACGAACGAATAGGTGCCTTAATTGTATTTGAGCGTTCTGTTGGATTAGATAAATTATACGATCACAGTATAATGCTTGATGCTGTTGTCTCTGAACAGCTTTTAAGCAGTATTTTTCAATCATTTTCTCCCTTACATGATGGTGCCGTAATCATAAAAAAAGATCGCATTAATTGCGCTTCTGCTCAGTTACCTCTCTCTAAAAATCCTAGATTTTCAAAAAAAATGGGCACAAGACATAGTGCCGCGGTTGGAATTTCGGAAGAAACAGATGCTGTTGTTTTAGTTGTGAGTGAAGAAACTGGTAATATTTCGATAGCTTGGGAAGGTAACCTACAAAGGCAAAGTTCATCCGAAGCGGCAAGAAAAATGCTCTCTATTTTACTACTTCCTAGAGGACAGAATTCAAAAATAATGTATTGGTTTGAAAATTTTGTAATCTTTAAAATTCACAAAATATATGTAAAAAGTAAATCATTTATAAATTCTCCTTTTAATAAAAATTATAAAAAGAGTGACAAACAACTCCAGAGAAAAGTTTCATCACTTGAAACTCTGGCTATGCAACAAGCCGAGCTTTCTATGCAACAAGTAGAATACGAAAATAAAATTGCTTCAAATATTCCTAGTAATATTCATATTCGTTTTCCAAGAAGCTCAAAAATAAAGGATATAAAATCTAATGATATGCAATTTATTTCTAGCAATATTTTAAGCAAAAATCAAAATTTAAATATTACTCAAAATATTAACGAAAATATATCAGAAGATGATAATGATATTATTGAGAATGATGATAATAAAAATAAAAATGGTAGCGAAAAAAATAAGGCTTTAAAAGCCATTACAGAAATTGCCCCCGAAGATCGTTTTGATCCACCAATACCAAAATCACCTCCTCCCAGAGATGTTTCTATTGGCGGTATTCCATTAGATCCACCAATAGAGAAAAATAAAAAAGACGAAGAAAAAACCAAAAAGGAAGTAACAAACGGTAATGATAAAAAACAAAAGGATGAAGTAAAATAATGCCAGTTGGACCTCAACAAGAAAATCTTTCAATAGCTAGAGAAATATTTAAATTAATAACCAATAATTTTTGGTTAAAAGTCCTATCTTTTTTATTTTCTATCGTTATTTTTTTCATTGTCAGAACTGATAAAGATTTAACCTTTGAAAAAGTTGCTAGAGTTAAACTAGTTACTTCATCTTCTATGATTATTCTTGGCCAAAAAGAAAGAACTTTAGATGTTACGATAAAGCAACAGAATACTATATTTTCAATTTCTCCAACTGACATTGAGTTAACTGGAGAAATTGAAATTATTAGTGAAACTCCTGGGAAGGTTCGGATAAAAGTAGGAAGGGAAAATTTTCCAAGATTACCAAAACAGTATAATATGATAATTGAAAGACCTTATATCGATGTAGATATTGATAAAATTCAAGAAAAAATACTTCCCATTCAGGCTGTTTTAAAAGGAGAACCTCAGCCAGGTTTAATGGTTGAACAAGTTAAAGTTACACCTGCACAAATTAAAGTTTCCGGCGCAAGACAGCAACTAGCTAGAACTCAAAATATATTTACTATACCAATTGTGATAGAAGGTATAAGTAAAAATCTTATTACTGATGCTAATATTGAACTAGAAGAATCTTCTGCTATTAAATCTATTGAAAAAAGTGTTGTTGTTGCAATAAGTTTAGGCCCGAAAAAATTTAATAGAACCTTTCGTTCTGTCCCTATAGAAATTAAAAATATAGCGAAAAGAAATTTTTCTAAAATACAATTACGTCCAAGCTCTGTTGATGTTGAAGTATCAGGTCAACGAATTATACTGAACAAACTTGATCCTTCTGATGTTAGAGTTTTTATCGATGCGACAGATCTAAAACCAGGTTGGCAAGACAAACCTATTATCTTAAAAATCCCAGGAAATGTATCTTTAGTAAAGATCATTCCTGATTTCATTTCAGTTCATCTCAATCCTTAAAGGCTATTTTTTATGGGAAAATACTTTGGTACTGACGGTATTCGTGGCGAAGCCAATGCCGGCATTATGGCTCCTGTTAATTTATTAAAATTTGCTCAAGCTTTTGGAGTGAGCTTAAAAAGAAAAATTGAAAAACCAAAAGTTTTAATTGGAAAAGATACAAGAGTAAGCGGTTATTTAATTGAAGGTATTATTTCTTCAGGCTTATGTAGTGTAGGTGTAGATGTTTTATTTGTCGGTCCTTTACCTACTCCAGGAATTGCTTATCTAACAAGGGGTATGCGAGCCGATGCTGGGATTGTTATTTCGGCAAGCCATAATCCATTTTCTGATAATGGAATAAAGCTGTTTGATCACAATGGATTTAAACTTCCTGATAGTGAAGAATTATATATTGAGGATCTTATGGATAGTAATGATCTCGCAAAGCATCTTGTTACGTCATTACACTTAGGAAGAGCAAAAAGAATCGACGATGCAATTGGCCAGTATGCTGTGTTTCTTAAAGAAAAATTTCCTAAAAACTTAAAATTAGATGGTTTTAAAATAGTTCTGGATTGCGCACATGGAGCTGGTTACAAAGTAGGTCCAAAAGTTTTTGAAGAATTGGGGGCAAAGGTCATTTCTATTCATGATAATCCAGATGGATTTAATATAAATGAAGGAAGCGGAGCTCTACATCCGGAAGTACTAGCAAAAAAAGTTATTGAAGTGGGAGCGGATATTGGCTTTGCACTAGACGGTGACGCTGATAGAATAATTGTTGTGGATGAACTTGGTAATATATTAGATGGGGACAATATAATTGCTTTGTGTGCATTAGAAATGAAATCACAAAATCAATTAAAAAATAATGGCGTTTGTGTTACGATAATGAGCAATAAAGGATTTGATGTAGCAATGGAAAACGCTGGCATTAAGGTCTTACGAACAAATGTAGGTGATAGAAGCGTCATGGAGAGTATGTTACTTAACAATATTTGCTTGGGTGGAGAACAATCAGGCCATCTTATCTTTTTAGATTCTAGTACCACTGGTGATGCCTTAATTGCATGCTTAAAAGTATTAGAAATGATGTGTTTGACTAACAAAAAGATATCTAACTTAGCTTCAGTTATGAAGAAATTCCCTCAAATTACAAAAAATGTAAGAGTTAGTAAAAAACCTCCTATAGAGACTCTTCCCCTAACAACTTCGATTGTGAGAGAATTTGAAAAAGAATTAGGATCCTCAGGAAGAGTTTTATTACGTTACAGTGGAACAGAATCACTTGCGCGAATAACACTAGAAGGTCCTGAACTTACGCAAATAGAGTCAATGGCAAAAAGAATTGAGCAGGTACTTTTAAAAGAGATTGGATGAAATGCCACAAAAAAATTTTAATTTTAATTTCTTATCTTCAAATATGCATATCAATAGGTATCTGCAATTAAAATTACTTCAATTCATTGTCAGGCCAGCAAAAAAAGTAGAAAATCTTGAAGTTATTAAATCAACAGAAGTTGCCTTAGATAAATCTTTCTCAAAAATTATTAAATCAGCGTTAAATGTAACAGGGTTTTCATCAAGCTTAATAACTACCAAATATGGTCAAATCCACTACTATGATAGCGATCCAAAATCTAAACTACAACCAATTGTATTTATTCACGGTCTGGGCAGTAGTGCTCAAAGTTGGTGGATCCTAGGTAAAATGTTAGAGAATAAAAGAAGAATTATTATCCCAGATTTATTTCATATGTCAGGTTTCAGTCAGGCTAGTAATTCAGTAATGAATTTTCTAGAACATGCTGAATCATTAACAGAATTTATTTCTCAAGTAACTGATCAAACCGTTGACCTTTGCGGATTAAGTTTAGGCGGTTGGCTATCATTATATATTGCAAGTACCCAACAAAAAAAAATTAGCAAATTAATATTACTTAACCCAGCTGGTCTTAAAGTGAATCCTTTTGGATTAAGAGATACACTTTCTTTTTTAAGTTGGAAAAAATTTCATAAATTATACCCAGGAATAATGAAAGCATTTCCTTTTACAGGTATTCCAATTTTAAGTAAAACAGCAAAAAGAGCTTTATACCGTAATTTGAAAGATCACAAAATAAAAGAATTATTAAATTCAACAAAAGAAGATCATTTTGTTGATGATAATTTGAAAAATATTAAATGCCCAGTTTTGCTTCTTTGGGGAAAAGAGGATAAATTATTATCTAATAAAATCCCATTAATTTTAAATAATAACATAAAAAATATTACTGCAAAATGGGTTGAAGATTGTGCACATGTTTTATCTTTAGAAGCACCTGCTACTTGTTATAATGAAATTAATAATTTTTTAAATTTAAAAACTATTAAAGATAATATTTTTTCACAACTAGTTTTATCATCAAGTTTTTCATACAAAACAACGCTAATATTAAAAAAAGAGCGAGATTATGATTATTGACAAAAATTTTTCTCCAATAATGGAACAGGTTTTTGCTGGAAGAGGTTTTTCAATTGATGAAGCAGAAGCTCTTACATTCAGCATGTTAGATGGAACATTATCTGATGTAAGAATAGCGGCAGTTCTTACAGGATTTCGGTTTTTACCAGTGTCAGAAGAAATTATTATTAAAATATTAAAAACTATAAAAACTCAAAGTTCATTTAAAACCAATAAATCTTTTGAAAATTTAGTTGATTGCAGTGGTACAGGGGGAGATAGAATTACTACTTTAAATATTATGACCACTTCAGCAATTATTGCAGCAGCTGCAGGTGCAAAAGTAGCTAAATTTACCGGAGCTGGAAATATTCAAAAAGCAAATAGCTTAGAGGTCTTGCAATTATTAAATATCTTTCCAGCTTTAAATTTAGATAAAGCATTTGAGCAACTTGAAGAAGAAAACATTACAATATTAAGTTCTAAAATTGTATTTCCAAGCTTAAAACATTTAATGGACATTCGCAAAACTTTAGGTTTTAAAACTATTATCGACTTAATAATTCCTTTAGCTAATCCATTAAATCTTACAGGGCAGTATATTGGAGTATTCCAAAAAGATTATTTACCGTTGTTTGCCAACTGTTTAAAACAACTAAAAAGAAAAAAAGCAATGGTTGTCCATGGAGAAGATGGGCTAGATGAAATTTCTGTTTGCTCCGCTACTTATATTTCTAAATTAGAAAATGAAAAGATAACACATGAAGTTATTAAACCTACTGATTTTGGTCTTCCATTTTATCAAATAAAAGACTTACTAGGCAAGGATTTAGAATATAATTCAAAGGTATTAATTGATACTCTGCAAAACAAATCGAAACAAGCTATAATTGATGCCGTTTCTTTAAATGCAGCAGCAACTTTATGGTGCGCAGAAAAGTGCAATACATTGCAGGAAGGTTTTGTCCTCGCAAAAGAAACTATTTCTAATGGAAGAGCCTTTAAAATATTGGAAAGTTGGAAACAAAAGACACATTAATTCTTTGGAGTTCTTATGCCAAAAAAAAAATTTTACAATTTTTTATAGAACAACAAAAGAAAATAACAAATTACCAAAAACATCAGTTGTCAATCATAGATATTCGAAGAAAAACAGAAGAATATTTTAATAAAAATCTAATAGATACCTGTTTTTCATTAAAAATTGAGCAAAAAATTAATTCATCTTCTAGTATTACAATTCCAAATTTTATTAGTGATGAAGATTTTTCTAAACTTTTTCAAACAGAAAGAAATTTCAATGCGATAAATACAAGTGATGACTTATTTTGCCTGTTTACTTCACCAATAAGTTTAGATTGGAAAGAGTATTTAATTCATAAATCAAATAATTCTCTGGTTTTTAGAACTGGTTTTTTTACTGAGGAATATGAAATATATGAGTCAATTATCCATGGTTTTAATGGCTTAATACTTTATTGTTTTTCTCAGGATGTGTATGAAATTCAGCTTCTTACAGAAATAGCAAGAGAATATAAGTTCACTTTAATTTTTTTAATTCATGATAAAAATCAATTATTTACTGTCCTTGAAAGTGATGCTCCATATTTCGCAATCTCAGGAATAAATTCTTGTAATTTTAAAAATAATATCCAGAATTTAATTAAACTTATTAGTTTTATTCCTTCTTCAGCCAAAAAAATAGCTTGGATTAATAAATTAGAAAAAAAAGAAAAACAGATTCTCCAACAAGTTGGTTACGAAATTTTTTTTGAAATTAATTAGTCAGTAGTATGATTTTTTTTCACAATCATTTTTAGTATTTATGTAATATGATATAATTGCTCTGTTAATAAAATCTTGATCTTTTGTATTAAAAGCCAATACCATAGATTTATTTAAATTTTGATAACATAGTAATCTTTTTTGTGACTCAACATCAAGAATATTTTCTAAATAGTTTAATCTCTCTTGAATTTTATAGAAAGTATTTACAAACACTTCACTATCTTGTTTATTCAAATTATCTTTTTTATATATACTAACTTCAATAGCATTATTAATACAATAGCGAAGAAGCCACTCAGACTGAATATTAAATTTTCCGAATCCCCTTATTTGTTCCATCTGACTAGAATTTTTTGCTCTGCAATTTGTTTTAATATTTTCCAATTCTTCGCTAGTTATTTCACTTTCAGTAATATTATTTGCATAAACTACATTAGAAAAAAGCAATGGGAAAAATACAAATAATTTTGGAAATTTTAGTTTCATTTTCACCCTTTCTTTAGTTATTATAGACCATTGCCTTAAATGATAATCATTGTCAATTTTCATAGCTCACCATAAAAAAAATATTTTAAAAATTTTTTGAGTTTCTTTGTATTTCCTTCAAACAATTGTAAATATTAAATATTTCTAATTTAAGCCCGCACATTTTATTATAAACTTGATTTACTTCAAAAAAATCAATAAAATTGTTAATGTTTTCATTTGAGGTTTTAATATTATGGATTTCTTATCAAATGTTTCTACTGTGCCATCTTGGTTATGGCTATTCTTCACTATAGGTATTGTTATTTTGTTGCTGGTAGATCTCAGCTTATTTAAAGTGACAAGCCAAAGCAATAAAACTAAACACGCACTTCTCGAAAGTTGTGCATGGATTGGTGTTGCTCTGATGTTCAATGGATGGTTTGCTTGGAATTATGGCTCACAATTAGGTATTGAATTTTTCACAGGATATTTAGTCGAAAAAACGTTGAGTATGGATAACATTTTTGTCATTCTACTTATTTTTTCATCGTTCAAAGTTCCAATGAAGTACCAACATAGAGTTCTATTCTATGGTGTTCTAGGCGCTATAGTAATGCGTGGACTTTTCATCTTATTTGGAGCACATTTATTACATCATTTTCATTGGATCATGTACTTGTTTGGAGGAATATTAGTTTATACGGGAATTAAGTTTCTGTTTGATTCTGACGACGAAAGTAATTCAAATGATAGTTTTATCATACGCAAACTTAAAAAATTAATTCCAACTACTGATAAAATAGAAGGCAAATCTTTTTTTGTAAAACAAAATGGAATTCGCAAAGCAACACCTTTATTTTTAGCATTAATTGTTATTGAAATTACTGACCTTATTTTTGCTATAGATTCCGTACCTGCTGTGTTCGCTGTAACTAGCGATGCTTTTGTTGCTTTTGCTTCTAACATTCTAGCAATTCTAGGTTTAAGAGCTTTATACTTTGTTCTTGCTGACTGGATTGTAAAATTACGTTACTTAAAACCAGGATTAGCAGTAATCCTTGGATTTATAGGATTGAAAATGCTATTGACAGATTGGATTAAAATCCCAAGTTGGATGTCACTTTTAGTAATTATAGCAACTCTATTAACTGCAGCTTTAAGCTCTTGGTATGTAGCAAAAATTGAAGGAAAAAAGAAATAATTCTCTTATTGCCTTAGTGAAGCATTATCAATTTTCCAGTAATTTTCATTTTGAAACACTGGGCTAATCATTAAGGTATCAGTCCCATCAATTTTTATAGGAGAAATACAATTAATATCAAGAACACTTTCCATATATAATTTAGTTAGTAATAAATTCGAAGAGATTGATTTATATCTCGAATCATTATCCTCATTTTCAACTTCTTTTTTAGATATTATGTCATGTTCTACAGCGTACTTTTTTAAGTCATTATCTGAAAAATTTCTGACAATATTAAAACTATAATTAATTGTATCTTGACAAATTGGATTAATAACTGACGAGTGAGTTACTTGGTCATAATTAAATACATTATAATCACTATTAGATCCTTTTATTATAGATGGAATTGATCTAGATAAAATTCCGCCTATTACATAATATTTTTTATTATCTACAAATAAATTAAAGAATTTATTTGAAATCTCTTCTTTATTCTTTTTAGCTTTATCTAATTCATTTTTTACATAAAGTTTTGCTATATTTATTTTTGAATCAACAGGATTGAAAGTTCTCAAATTGTTATTTTTAGTTGGTTCAAATGTGATTAAAATATCTTCAAATTTTCTTAATACATCTTCAAAAGTACCTGAACCAATTGAAGTTTCAAGAACATGAACGCCTGAAGCAGAAAAGTCATTACTAATTGTAAAATCCTTACTAAAAGCAGTTATTTGCGTAGATCCTCCCCCCATATCCCACACTACTGTATTTTTAGGATCAACGCCTTGAATTTTAAGCACAGGGTAAAAACCATAAAGTGCTTCTTCTTCCTGAGATAGTCTCTTGATCAAAAGACTAGGTACAACTTCACTCAGTTTTTCTTGAGCAACTTTCCAATTTTCAGCTTTTCTAAACGCAGCTGTCATAATACCCCGCCAGTTAGATACAATGCATGAAGAACCACATTGCTCTGCTAACGCTTCTAATCCTTTTCTTTTTAAATTTAACATAGCATCATACCCGGTATTAATTATGGAATCTGGCAAGATTTTTTTCATACTATCCAATGGATCATCAATTAATGCTGCTGAATATTGAACATTGGCATTTTCTTTAAAAAAAGATTTTTCAATACTAATTTTTCCATTCTCACATACTTTTACTAATGCTATTTGTAGTTTTGTCGAACCCGATCCAATATCGTAACCACCTCGAATTTCATTTACACAACCAACTTCCATTCCTGCTTTTTTTTCAACATCTTTAGTAGTAGCATTAGCGTTAAATGAAACTAAAACAATCGTAGTAATCGATCCTAAAACAATATTCCTTAAAAACATATAAATTATCCTTACAATATTTAGTATTTACAATTTAAAATAAATTTTATTTTTCAAATATTTTTATAGTTTTAATATATTTAGTAATACAAATTACTTTTTACAGCAATTATAAAACAAAGTGCAATAAAACTATTTATGAATATATTTTTTTTTGCCAATTCATTAACATCAAGAATAATCAAATAATATGAATATTTCTCTATATTAAAAGTAAGGTAAGAATCTCAAAAAAACTTTTGTAAACTCCTTCAAATTATATTTGAAGATATTTTTATTGAGTATATCGTATTCTATCTTAAACATATATATAGTTCTTATTAAACTATCACTCTTTTAGTATTTTTAACTTCAATTAAAAAACATTTTCACCTCCAAAATTATGCTTACAGCAATTTCTACGTTTTCAATTTTTTCCCCAAAGTTCAATTATAAATTTTTCTTCTATAAAATTAGCCGGATATGCAATAAATACTTTTGGAATTCTAGATATATTTTTAAAAAAATTAGGCAACCTTTCATATTCACAAACACTATTATAAGATTCTTCCAGTCTTCTTAAATTAACTTCACTATGATTAGATTTATCATCTAAAACAATACCATTCCAAAATCCATACGAAAATGGTTCATAAATATTATAAAATTTTGAACTAAGAACCCCTAAATTTGCCTTCTCACACATTAGTTTAAAATGACTATTTTCATTTTTTATCATTAAGTTATCTGAACTTTTGATCCTAAAATAAATACTATTATAATCTGATGTTTCAAAAATTTCTTGCAGTGTAAAAAAATCCGAAGAGCGATGTTTTTCATTAGGCAAAGGACTATTATGCGCTAATACTTCCATTATTTTTTTACCCATATTTCTTTCTAATTTTGATTCATCATACCTAACAATATAGTTGTCAATTGAACTAGTTTTATTGTTTAAACATGTACTTATATTTCTATAACATTCATCTGCAAAATTATGGTAAAATTCTATATTATTATTAGAATGTTTTACAATATTTTTTAATATATTTTTTAAATCAATTTCTAATTCTTGATGTTCAAGCATTCTATTTGCCACTGAATTATTGTCATATTGTTTTATAATTAGATCTCTTATTTTCTGTCTAAATTCTATTAACTTATTTTTATCTTCATAATTTTCAGTAATTGTAAAGTCTAATTTTTTCCCATTTGAGTCTACTATATTTAATGAATCGTATGGTTCCGTTTTTACTTGTTCTACAACCCAATGAGAAAGGGAATGATCTGCAAGTTGTTTTGGATAGGCTTCTGAAACATATTTATTAACACTATCAAATATTTCTTGACATTCTATGATATTATTAAGAGTACATGTATTGGTTTTAAGTGCTGTATTTAAGGCTTCTGGTGTCCCACCTATTTGTATTCCATGCACACTAAGCGTCGAATGTCTTAGTGTTTCGTCACTAACCATTTTTAAATTAGCAGATAGTTTAAATTTTCCTTTTACTTCCTTATCTCCTTCCTTTTTGTCTCCATCATTGCCAGAAGTTGAATCTATAACTGCGTTTTGCACTACACCTATTTTATTTTCAAATTCATTACGAGCAGTTCGATTATCAAATTTTATTTTTACAGTTATAATTAATTTTGATGAGTAAAGTTTACTTGTTACTACTTCATCTCCACATGTTTTCATAAAATCATAAATATTATTTAGTTTTCCATTTTTATCAAAGTAACTTAAAGCGGTTTTATTTAAAGTAAATGCAGCACTATCATTATGCATTAAATTAACCCTTCCAAGTATTACATTAGAAGAATAAGTTACTGTCCTACTTAAGCGAGTGGTTTTAGCATCATCGAGAAAACGAGATTCTGGTGTTACAGTATATCTTTCTGTTGGAATAGAAGAATCTTTCAGACTAGTGTCAAGTATTTTTCTTATTTCTGAATAATTTAGATTATCTCTTAAATTAACAAATGATCGCTCAGAATTTGTAGGAATTTCTAGCTTATAATTTTCAAGACATCCCTCTTTAAAAATGTGTTTCATTACGTGATACCCACCCATATCCTTGGGAGTACTTGTATCTATTTGAGAAATGGACACATGGTTTGAGCTAGTTTTTTTATTTATCAAGCTATTAGTTTTTGTTCCGCAAGAAATTAAACTAACACTCTGTAACGTGCAATAAATAACAAATTTATTAAGTATATTTTTCATATTATCCTCGGAGCTAGTTGAAAGTTGAGAAAAATCATGAAAGGTTAAAGAAATAGATCATTTTTGGTATAATACTATCGTTGAAAAAATTACAAAGAATATCAGTTAACAGCTGATATAATGTATTTAGAAAGACAACATTTACTTAAAAAGGCTTATTCCTCTAGTTTATTTTTCAAATAAATGAATAAAATTTCGAATTCTTGTCGAAATAAACTCACTATTTTTAAATACATTTAATTCATGGGAAATTTTTTTTATATTTTGAGATTAAAATTTAGGTATTTTTTTGTGAGCCGGTCATTTATAATTATGCTTTACTTTTTTATCTATTTAAGCTTTATCACCAAGAGTTGTATTATTTCTTGCATTAAAAATAATCCTGACCCCCATTTGAATTTGTCACTTTTAATTATAAAATGGTGAACAGATGGACAAGTTAAAGGAAACAAGAATTTTGTTAAAAAAATTAAAAATAAATTTAATATTTTTAAAATTATCCAAAACTCCAACGACATAAATAATAGCGCTTTCTTCATTGGAAAACATGAAATTAAAGTAAGGACTTATTTTTAAAAAAGGTGAGGAGAAAGTGAAAGAAAACTCTCAGGCTGGAAGATAAAAAGGTGATGAGCTAGTTCTGCCTTCCCATTGGTAGATTCTTTGTTACTCTTTTTTTTGCAAAAATATTTTAACAAATTTAAGATATTATTCAATTTTGACCAATATTTTTCTTAACTATTTAGCTAAATAAATAATATATCAATGAAATTGTTGTACTTGATCATCAACATTAACCTTACGACCTGTGCATTTTTTTCAACTTTCTTCTCACATTTTTAAAAATTAATTCTAATTTAAATTTTTATTTACCTAAGAAAAAAGCAAATCAATTAAATTTATTGGATTTTTAAATAACTTTGAAATATAGAATTTACTTGCAACTACAAACAAGAAAACACGTTTCAATGAAAACAAAACAAGTTTTACAAATTGAATTAATACTCAATAATAAGTCTTGTTAAGATAAATAAACTAAAAATATTTTGTCCATGGCTAAAACAAATTTATTTGTTTTTATTAAATTAACTAGATCAAAAAAGTATTTTCTTTTAATGAAAAATTTATTCAAAATAAGTCAGCAGTCTTTTGCAACTCTTGTTAAATTATCAAATTGAAGTTAGTGACCTCCAAATTTTCCGGAAACTTAGATTCGCTAAAGATTTCAACAACAATGCTTTCAGGAAGTTTTTGCTTACCTACTCAAGCGCATGATCTTCTTTTGTTTAGTTTTTTAACTATTAATTTAAATTTAATAATTTATGTTTATTTGTTGAATAATTTCTTTTTCAACAAGTATTTTATATATTTTTTTAAATTTTAAAAGTCAAGAAAATTTTTAATATTTAATTATATTTTATATATATAAGAAATTATTTTGAAATTTTTTTTTTAATAGAGTTGCCAATTTTCTTTAAATGTTACTTTTGGATATGCTTATAGGTATAGGCTATAAGTTAGTAGAATGTATAAAGGGCTAATAATCAAAACTTTAATTTTTGTATAATCATACTCTAGAACTATCCTATATCCTATAAAAACTATTTTATATTCTAGACTTATATCTTATAAGGGATAAATATCAAAAAATTATTGTCTTTTATTAAACACTTACTCAGAAAATATTGATTTAACGCATAATATTAATTTTTATAAGAATTACAATAATACATAATTTTATTTTTCATAAGAATTAAAGATATATTAATCCACACTTTAAGTTATAAAAAATTTTACCATAGGAAACTTTATTTGCAATTTCATTTAATACATTGAAGCTTAAATTTTTGTAATGAAATATTTTATCTTCAGAATCAAATGTACTTGCATGAATAACATAACCATTTTGCTTCACTTTAAAATTTCCAATATTATTCATCACTCCTGCTGATAATATAAGATGAATATCAGGACTATGTTGCCAAAACTTTTTCCCAACTCCTTGAAAGTGATCAAAACAAATTTCTATACCTAGAGTAAAGTGTTTATCGTTATGAATTGGAATGCAGTATAAACCGACACCATTTTGATATATTTTCTCAGACTTTATTCCGGGCATAAATAATTGATTACTATAATCATCTTCTTCATCATAACCGGCAATTTTATTATATTTTACTATTCTTTTTCCTGATAAATAGCCAAATGTTTTATTTGAAATTAAATTGAAATTGCTTTTTTTCCCATGATATTCTCCCACTCTATCAGAAAAATTTTTTGTATCTCTAATATTGTACATGTTAAATTCATGCTGAATTAAATACTTAAGATGTGCAGAAGAATTTTTTGTTTTATCATCAATTATTGTAGATTTATAAAATTCATAAGGTGATTTATAAAAATCAATACCTCTTGATTTTTTTTCTTTAACATAATCTTTATACTTATTCATAGTTTCATATAAAGAAGATTCACTCTTGGTATTTTTTTCACCATATTTTTTTTCACTCGCAATTGTTCCTAATAATATTAAAATATTTTTATATTTTTCTGAAAGTTTATGGATTTTATTTTCTATAAGTAATTTCTCTTCATTTAAAATTATTTTTTTCTGTTTAGTTAATGATAAGAAATATTCTGGGGCAAGAAGTATTGCTTTTACTTGCTGATTTTTAAAATTTTTTTTATGTAATTCCTTAAACTTTATATATTCATTGTCACTTATTATTTTTATCTTATTTACTCCAATACAACTGTAAAATGAAAAATTATTTTCTAGATGCATTAACTGATCATGAATGTAATTAAGAATATGCTCAATTCTTTTAAATTTTTCTTCCAATGAAAATGTATCTTTATAAATTGAATATACTTTAAAAATAAAAATAGGTGACATAAATCTCTTTCAATAAAAGTCTAGTTTACTTAGATCAAGATAAATCGCTAAAACAAATTTCATGTACTAGCAAGAGTAAGCAAACAAATATTATTTTTTATTGAAATAATTTAAGTATTTCTAAAACTTGATTAATAGAAGGGACTTCACGAAAAATAAAACCTTTTTCATGAAAATATTTAGACTCTTGTATTCGTGATGCTATATCTTGATCTTTCAGCAAACTTTTTGCAACTCCAAGAACAAGATTATAAGAATTACTATTTTCAATATTTTCCAATCTTTGAAGAAAAGCTTTCTTATGCCAAGAATGAAATAATTCTAAAAATACTACTTTATTATTATTAATAAATTTAAAATCAGGAAAAAAGAAACTACTTCCATCAAACAATATTTCTTCATCATTTTGATCAATTTTCCAATATTCCGACTTATTTTTAAAAAGTTCAGAAAAAGTTTGAAATTCTTCGGGTATATAGCTGGAAAAATTTTTATAGTGAGAAATTAGTGGTGATTTCTCACTTATTTCTAGCACTCCTTGGCTTCTACTTGACTTAGAAATTGCTATATTTGCAATTAACTTCCATTTTGTTAAAAGCACAATATTTGGAAAAAATGCTGCTAAGTTAAATCCATACTTTTGAGTTTGAATAAATAAAGAGATTGGTCCATCGATTTGGACATAAAAATTATCATCTTTAATTTCAATATAAGCTACTAATTGATAAAATTTTAATTGACGGAGTAAAAATCTTAGATCTGCTTTTGAATTTTTATGCTGTCCAATTTCAATAGTTACTGCTTCACTATAAAATAGTAATCCTTGCACTAAAGAAACATTATAACGATTTAATAATTTTATTTCTTCGATATCTTTAAATGCTATAATTTTACTATTCTCAGGTAAATCTGAGTAAAGTATTTTCTGAATTTCTTCGATTGATTTCTCAACAGTTTTAGCTATATCTTTTAAATAATGCGACAATTTAATTTCAGAATTTTCTTTTAAAAAAAGAGTTGCATTAGAAAATAGTTTATGTCGAAATTCATTCATATCACTTGTCATTACTTCGGCATATTTTAATCTATCATGCAAAAGTTTAATAATTCCTTTTAAAATTATTTCTTCAATACTAGATTCAATCAAAAGCTGTTGCTCTATTTGTTCTTCAACTTCATATCTGGTTAAACCTATAGCATTTGAAAAAACTTGCAAAGCACTTCTAGCAAAATTTAAAAGTTCAGGGTCACTAGATGAAATGAATTTAGGAAGAATCTGTCCTTTACTTTTTTTAAAGTTCAGAAGTTCTTTTTTCGTAAGCACTATGCATTTTCCTTCTTTGGTTTACAAAATATTCGCTTGTTCCAGCGGAAATTAATTCATACAATATAGCTTTTTTTCCTTCTTTGGCACGTAGTATTCTTCCCAATCTTTGTACATGCTCTCTCACTGTTCCACTACCAGAAACCACAACTGCAACATTAGCTTCTGGAACGTCAACTCCCTCATTCAAGACCTTTGAAGTAACTAAAATATTATAGACTCCCTGCCTGAAAAGAGTAAGAAACTGCTCTCTTTCCTTAACTTTTGTATGATGAGTAAGAACTGGTAAATAAAAACTTTTTCCAATTGAATATGCTGTTTCATTATCTTGAGTGAAAATAAGAACTCTATCTGTTCGATGTTTGAGTATAATATCCCAAACGTAATTTAATTTATTTTCGGATGATTGAGATAATTTTTTTTGCTTTAAATATGCTGCAAAAGCTTCTTTTCCATCTGATGTTCGACAAGTTAATTGAATGAATTGCTGCCAGCCATTTTTCTGTTGAAAATTAATGTTATTTTTACGAATAAAATTCAAATAAATTTGTCGATATTCTTGATATTGCTTTTTCTCAGTTTCAGACATTTCGACTTCAAGTGTTATTATTTCGTAAGGTGCAAGAGTTTTTCCTTCAAGATCTTTTATATCCGTTTGGTAACAAATTCCGCCACATAATTCATATAATAGCTTTTCTTTTCCGTCAGATCTTTCTGGTGTAGCAGTCAATGCCAAACGAAACGGAGCAATAGAACTTAATGCAGTATATTGCATTTGTTCACTGGGTAAATGATGACACTCATCAAAAATTAAAAAACCAAATTTATTTCCCTTTGAAGGCACATGGATCAGAGCAGAATCATACGTTGCTACAGTAATATTTTCTGGCTGGTTATAGCCACCACCAAGTAATCCTATTTTAGTGCCAAAAAATTTTAACAAGACATCATACCACTGGGTCATTAAATCAATAGTAGGCACATGTATTAATGTGGGACGTTGTATTTTTGCTATTGCTAGAACAGCTAAAATAGTTTTTCCAGCTCCAGTAGGTAAAACAACAACTCCATTAGACTGTTGATTTAACCAAGCATTAAGAGCTTGGGTTTGATAGGCTCTTGGTTCGATCTGCATTTGAATTGAAAAATTTTGGGGTAAAAAATCTTTTGCCTCATCCTGATAAACTATTTGCTCTTTTCTTAAACCCAAAATAATATTTCGATAATGATACCCCATCGCACGAAAAGCAGATACCCTAATATCCCATTTTAAATATGGAAAAATGGAAGCTAAATTTTGTGCCAGATTCGATATTAATAATGTTCCTTTATCAAACCTAATATGTATCAAGACTCCTCCTACTATTGATCCATAGTTTCATTTACAAATGCTGTATTAAATGTCAAGTATTAACTTTGAGGAAAAAATCAAACCTATTTTTTGAAATAACAACTACAAAGTTGATTTAATAACATTTAATTAGAATTATAATTAATTTAATTTTAAAAAATTCTTTAAATGGATATAGTTTTAGATAAATATTTTAACAAAAATATATTTACAAATTGCTATTTTTATTTTACTTATAAATTGTAAGTTGTATATAAATATTTTTACTCACTGTTTCCATGAATTTGTTTTAGGAGATGAAATGTTAATCCAAAAAATTTCAAGAAAAATATTTGCATTTTTTTTAACAACTATTTGCTTTAATCCAAGTTTTTTAATTGCAAATCCAGCAGGTAATTTATGGAATTTTGAGAAAAGTGAACGCATTTTTCATTTTATCCCTAATCCAGAGCCAAATGAAGGAAATTTATTTGGAATAAATTACACTTGTAATAGCTTTAGTCCAAATTATGTTTCTTTACTTATATTTTACCAAGGAAAATCACCGATAATTTCAGCAAATCCAGAAGCATTTATTCATAATAAAGCATTAAATAAAAACCCGCTTAGTCTTGAAGAACGAGGTTTTATGCTTGTAAAAAATTTATCTAAAATGTCTTTAGTGCTAAGTTTTGGAAGCAAATACCACATTTCAAACTTTACAGGAATTCCAATTCAAGGTCTTGACTGTAGTTCTCAGGAAATTAGCCATTAAAAAACTTTCCGCTATTGGTAAGCATCTTCTCTTTTTTTATATAAAATATTATTTTACTTTTTTCTCAATACCAAGTAGAATCAACTTTGATTTAATCATTATTTTATTTTGCAGGTATTTATATGAAAAATAATAAGTATTTTAATATTGAAAATATTATAAAGGATGTTAAATTAAACCAAAAATTTCCGTTTCAATCTATTGTCATAAATTCAAAAAAATTTGATATTAAAAAAAAAATTAACCTTTATAACAATAATAAATTTAGTAACTACTGGTTATTACGAGATCTCTTGATTAAAAACAATGGAAGTATTTCAGAAATAAAAAAAAATTTATATATGCGTTATGGTGGGGATGAAATAGCACATAAAATTCTCGATGATCTTGAATTAAAAGATAAATTAAAAAATTATAAGATATTAAACGCAGGTTCAGGATTTGGTTCAGATCTAATTGAGCATGCCTATTTATTGCCTAATTCAAGCTTTATAGGAATAGAATATAATAAAAAATATGCAGATTTATCATGTAAAATTGTTCATTCATTAGGTTTGGAACAAAGAATAAAAATTTATTGTGCAGATTTATCTAATACAGAAGACCTTCTTAAGATAAGAGATAAAGAGGGATTATTTGATGGCGTTTATTCAAATTTAGCAGTTTTACACATCAAAAATAAGAATTTAGTTTACGAAAATATTTACAAATTAATGAAAGAAAACACGAAATTCAGAAATGAAGATTACATTAATGACTCTTTAACTGATATAAAATTTGCTGAAGAAAAAATTGGTTGTCAGAATTTAAAAACAATTTCTGAAATGTATGAAATTGCAGAGCAAGTAGGATATAAAAATTCATTGTTTGAAGAATTAACTAATAGCTGGAAAATATTCACTAAAGAAAGAGCAATTAATTATGCAAATTTAAGAAAGAAGAAAAGCAAAATAAAGGAAGATTTCTTAAATGATGTTTCATACTTTTTTTCTTTAAAAAATGGAGCTGGAGGGGTTTTTATTCATACTAAGTAAAATTGATTCAATATTTTACCATGCTATATAATTTTCCTTAAATAATTTAATCATAGTCTTTTGAAAAAAGTTTTATGTACAAAATTATAGACATTTTTTTCCAATTTTGTTAAATCAATCCCTCCGTCCTTTGGAGTATGGAATGATCAATTTTTTAGTTGCATTAAGCCCTTTTTTATTTAGTGTATTTTCTATTTTTATTTTAAAAAAAACGGCAACCTTTTCAGCTTTCTTAGCTTGTATCTTTACAGTTTTTATAGCTATAATTTTTCCTGCTTTCAAATTTCAAAGTAGCCTTTTTTTTAGTGCTTTCATATCAAGTACAATTCTTGTAATTACAATTGCTCTTATCATAATTCCTGGTCTTTATTTTAATAATCTTCTAAAAAAAATCGGGAATATTGAAAAATTATCTTCATTAATTGAAAATCTTCCTCTTTCTACTGAAAAAAAAACGTTACTATTAATGCTTGGAGTATTACCTGCAATAGAAAGTTTTACAGGCTTTGGAATATCTTTATTAATTGGTATTCCTATTTTTTTTCGACTATTTATTCCTGAAAAAGCATTTCTTCTTTCAATGCTAAGTTTAAATACTATACCTTGGGGAACATTAGCAATTTCTACCGCTGTAAGTTCAAGCTTATCCGGATATTCAATTTCTGAAATAGGTTTAAAGTCTTCCTTAATCAGTTTTTTGATTTTTCCTATTATTGGTTTTATTAGTTTATATATTATAAATGGATTTCAACTAATAAGAAAAAAATGGTTCCTTGCTATTTTACATGGCCTTATTTATTCATTACTTTTATTTTATTTTAACTATATACAATTGATTGAAATGGCTGGAATACTAACAGGTATTAGTTCATTTATTTTATTTTTTGTTATTTACTACTTCATGAGTCATCAGAAAGAAGAAATAAAAAGTTTCTCTTATAGTTTTATAAAAACTCTCTATCCTTATTTTATATTACTTTCTTGTATTGTCTTAATTAGAATTCCATTTATTTACCAATTTCTTCATGACATATATAGCTTAAAGTGGAAAAACATTGAACTTAACCCTTTCGTAAGCCCTGGAATAGCGCTTACATTAACAACTCTTTTATTGCTAGTAAAAAACAAAACAAACCTAGATCACTCCCAAGAATGGAAAAAAATTAAAAATGTTTTATTAAGTTTATTTTTATTTATCCTGCTTGCAAGATTTATGTTTGAATTTAATCTTATAACTGTGATAACAGAACTAATCTCAAAAATTGAGGAATACTATTTAAAAATCTTAATCTTACCTATAGTTGGAATGCTCAGTGGCTTTATTACAGGATCAAATGTTGGTGGTAATGTTTTAGCTTTAAATATTCAACTAGAGGTTGGGAACTCTATTAATCAAGGATTATTATTTGTTGCGGGACAAAATAGCGCTGCTGGGCATATTATTTTTACAGCTATGCCAATTATAGTAATGATAATTACTTTATCTTCTGATTATATTTCTAATAAATCTTTTGAGATTAAAAAAATTGAGAACACTATGCTAAAATTTGGCATGAAAGTAAGTTTTCTTTTTCTTACATCTTTCTTATTTACATTATTTATCTCTTATTATTTCTTGAAATAAAATGATAATTTGATATTTTTAAATTTATAAAAATATCAAATTAAGAATAAATTAAAGTAAAACTTTTTTCAAAAAAATAAAGACTTCCATCAGTAATTATTACATACCAGCAGAAGTCTTATTGACTACTTTAAAAACTCTAAAACTTCAAAATTGTCTTCAACTAGAAACCATTTACTACCTTTTTTTACCCATTTTTCAAGGGTTATTTGTCCTTTTATTTTATTCATAGACCAAGGAGAACTTAACAATGCAGTATTTTCATCAACTACTAATATCTTTCTATCTAAATATTTCATGTCTGCCGCGCCAGTATTAAGTACAATTTGCCAGTACTTAGCAATTGAATTTTTTCCTTCAACGGTTCCAAATTCAATTGGCATAGATTGCAAAAGAGCATTTTGTGAATAGTCTTTAAAAGAATATTTTGCTACCTTATTTTTTGCATCTAAATTAAATCCTTTCTGCCATTGATTCGTTTTTTCTAAAATTTCTTTTTTAATTCTTTCTTCTTTCTTTTTAGAAATATTAAGATTTTCTATAGAATTTATTGTTTTAATAATATCAGCAACTTTTACCGGATTTGTTAGATTCGGCGCATGTCCAGAAGTAATTGTAAAAACTTGTTTTACTTCAGTTTCTGTATACATTTCACGTTGTAACTTTTGAGGAATTGCATTATCACGCAAAGTTTGAATATAGTATTTAGGAATTGTACCAAATTTTTCTTTACTGATATTAATTTTGTGAGATAATGGCTCAATAGGTTCAACAACCATCTTTTCTTCTATTGCAGTAAATTCATCTTTTGGAATTTCTTGCGCATAAACTGAATTTATCAGCCCTTCTTTTATAGCAACGCTTCCATTATCATTATCAATCACTAAGTTATTTGTTAATAAAGAATTAGAATCTTTTACTTTATCTAAAAAAGAAATTCCATTCGGTAAAAGAGCTGCAGATAAATATACCAATGTTTGAACCTTATCAGTTCTTTTTTCTGCAACTTCACTAATAATCGTACCTGCAAAACTATGCCCTAAAAGAATTACTTTTCCTTCTTGTTTATCTAATTCTTGTAAAACAACGTTAACATAGTTATCAAACGTAACATCTTTAGGTAGCATTTTATAATTACCATGCGCTGGTAATTCAGGTAAAACAACATGGAATCCACTCTTTCTCAATTCACTGGCTACACTATCCATAGCCCAAGCGCCAGTAAATGCCGAATGAACAAGAACAACAGTCTGTTTAGGTTTTTCAATGGCACTAGCCGTGAAACCCAAGATTGGAAGTAGCAAAGATGAGGTTAGCGCAGAAGTCATAAGTACTCTTTTTTTCATAAGTATTCTCCTTAAAAAGAATTAAATCCAAACCGAACATTTGGTACAGTATAGATAGATTTATAATTCTTGTTTGTCAAGGATTTTTGTACCGAATGGTCTATTTATTATTTTAATCATTATTATTAAATACTTACCTCAAAGAAGAGAATAAAATGAATGGAACAGAGGAAAAATTTGCTAAGGAAGTATATATGATATTGCGATATATCTTCTAGTATTTTTTTTTAACAAGGTAAGTTTATACACATGCAAAAATTATTATCAGCAGTACTTTTAATCCAAATTATTTTTCTTAGTTGCCAGAAAAATAATAGTAACAATAATAGTGATATTAAAAATCAGCCACAGGCTAATTCCGCGCATTTATTTGAGCTAGGAATTTCAGATTCCGAATTGCTAGCTAGAAAAAATACGTTTTTAAATTCATCAATCTTAACTAAAATACCAGGCTTTAATGATAAAATAATAAATATCAATACCAGTAAGCTAAACACTGGAAAACTCTGCCCCACACCCAGAATAGCATTATATAATTTTCCCAATGTTGGTTCTGATATTTATTGTCTCGAGCTTCCAAAAGAATTTCGCAATAATATCCCAAGTAAGATCAAAGAAGAAATAATTTCAAAAGATTTAAGAAATTTAGATCTGTATATATTTGTACAATCTAAAATGAACTCTATAAGTGCTCTTGCTATCCCTCTCGATGTTCTCAGAGTTCACAATTGGGCATATCCAAATATACCATTAGTTTATGGAGCATTGTTTAATCGAGATCTATATATGACTGCTTACTCAGTCACAAAAAAAATACCTCTTTCAAACCAAATTCAAGAAAATAAATTAATTCCGTTTAATGTAAATTTGCATGACAATTTGGTATCACCTGACAATGCACATATGGGATTAGCTACAGCTCCTAATATTAACTTTGCATTTTATACTTTAGTTATCGACAAATTAGACAAAAGAGCTATTGTAACATTTCATTGGCTAATTAAAAATGAAGATTATAGTGATGACGGTACTAATCCAAATCGTTTGCATTCACTTCAATATTTAAACAAAAGTTTTCCTGCTTCTATTAGCCTGAATTTTTTAATAACTAGGATAAAAGCATTACCAAATTTTAACTCGCCTACTGATGAGGCAGTCAATAATTTGCAAAATTTAATTAAGTAATTAATATCCATAATTTTTATAAAACAATTCAAAATATCTAAAAAAAAATAAATAAACAAAAATAATATAATTTTATAGCAATATTGACAAAATATTTTTTTTTACAATATAACAAAATACTTTTGTAATTTTAGTGGATAAATATTATGAAATCAAAAAGCAAATTTATTATTACTTTTATTTTTTTAGTCATATTTGTTTCTACTATTATAGGAATATTAGTAAAGAATTATCTTTCACAAAAAAACACCTTAGTAAATTTAAATCATGGTGGAAAAAAAATTTTTACAACTATTCAAAATCAAACTATTAAAGAAGATAAGAAAGCAATTGATTTAAGTGATTTATACAAAAAATCAGATTTTTTAAACTTTCCTGAACGCTTTAATAAAGAAAATAATTGTTATACTACTTTAATTGAACAATACTGCATAAAAATAAATTCAATTTTCCAAAATAAAGAAAAAAACAATATCTACTACTATATTACAGTAACTGGAGAACTTGAAAATACTGATGAAATGGATGACAAACTAGGAATTGTGCAATTATTTAAAGTAAAATTTATTTCTAATAAATTTCCATTCTATGAGATAGTAGCTAAAAGTGACGTCATAGATTTATCTTGTGGACAAACAAAAGGAGAGTGTTCCGAAGTAAAATATCTTAAAATATCGAATGATAATCAACATATATTTAGTATTGAACGTATTTATCCTATTCCACATGGAGGAGGAATTACAAGCGAAGAATTTTTTCTGCCAAACGAAAAAGGCAATATTGAGCCCGTCTTAACTTTTGTTAATGATTATATTGGTTCTGAACATTGTTTCGATAGTGGCGATGAGGAAACTGAAACAACTATAACGCAAGATGAAGTCACAACTCCAAAAGAAGTTCGCTGCGAAAGAAATGATGTTTATAAAGCAAGCTATAAAATTATTGAAAATAATACGGGACTCTACTCTTTCTACGTAACTAAAAAATTATACCCAACACAAACTTCTCCAAAAGATGAATATAAAAGTTATGAATTAGATAAACCCTTAAAAGAGAAATACTTTTTCATTTATTTTGATGAAAATAAGCAAAAGTATATTTCTTATGAACCTAGTAATCTATAACAAATGAAATTTTTCTTGATTTCAGAAGCATCTCTAAACCCATAAAATTCATCCAAAGATGAGTAATTTCATGGCATATTTGGTTCTATTTTTTAAAAAAGTACTCTTTTATATCTCAAAACTTAAGTTATATCTTAAATACATCCGAATTGCTTTGCCTATAATTATTTGTCAATAATTGTTTTTAATTGATTGAACCTAAGCATAATTGCTTGTTTATATGTTGTAGGCGCTGTACCAACTGAAAAAACACCATTTGTACCAAAATTATCGAAAGGGAAAGTATTTGGATAAGCAGTTAATTTTTTTAATCTCTCCTCGCAAAAATCTAGTATTTTTTCAAGCTCATGTGTCTGTATTTTTGTTATTTGTTCTGCAGCTTCTTTAATTTCTTGCAAGTGTCCCGGTGTGACAAATTTTTCAAGATTTAAATGCACTAAAAAAGGCATTGATTCTTTAGGATTCTTAAGCTCATTTAAATCTAAATATATCTTATATGGAGCAGAATTAAAATTAAAAGATTCTTGATTATCGATTTTAAAGAATATTTTTTTTCCTTCAAAGTTTATAACCCCTAAATTACTATTTGAACTTGCAAGTCCTTTTAAATCTCTCTCACCTAGTAATATACTTGCGACAATTATTTTCCCAAGTCCACTACCAGGTGAGAGTAATGGTGTTGTTAAATGTTTTGTAGGCAGATAAATTGGTTTAAAATATTTAAAACTCTCTTGAAAACTTTCTTCGATTTTTATTGCAGTATGAATTTTATTTCCATCTTCAATAAAGCATGCTTTTTGTGAATTGTTACCTATCAAAAAGGTATATACTGTACTTGCATAGGCTTCTGACCAACTATTTTCTTTCACTAAGTAGTAATCTGTATGAGATTTTATACTTTGATAAACCTTTTTTACCCCCGATCCTGTACCAGATAAGGTTTTTCCTGTTTCTACAAGATCACTAAATTTCATAATGCAAGGAGTGATATCTACATTCTTAGCAGTTTTAGGATTAGCTGTCTCAGACTCTGATTGATTAGTTTTTCCCGATTCTGAGTTTGAAGACTTTACACAACTTGAAAGATTCATCGAAATCAGAAAGAGTAATAATATTACATTAAAATATTTATATTCAACAAAATACATAAAATTCTCCTTATAATTTAGATTTTATTTTATCTTTAATTTAATAATTATACATTTCAGTGAAAAATAAAAGAACAACTCCGCCCTATTTTTAATTCTTGGCATGCTGCCTCAATATGCTTTTGATAATGCAATTAATATCTATTAATACTTATATTTTTAGGAAATTATCCAGCAAAATGAATCACTTTATTTTTTATAAACCAAGCATTTTATAACAAGTGGAATACTTGACTCCAATGCAGGGAATCAATGCCTTGTTTTTTTCAATATAAAATACTTCATATTCAGCATACATTTTGCTACAGAAGAAAAAGAGGGGAATTCTCTATATTTTAATTTAACGGAATAAATATGAAAATAGTAGTAGCAGCACTGATTGAAAATCAAGGATTTTATTTTGTAGCACAGAGAGCAAAAGGACAAAAATTAGAAGGATTTTGGGAGTTCCCTGGCGGAAAACTAGAAGAAAATGAGTCCATTGAAGCATGTATAAAACGAGAAATTAAAGAAGAGCTTAATATTAGTATTGTTCCTAAAAACATTTTTTCAGAAACAATCTATGAATATGAATTTGGAAAGATAAAATTAATCGGAGTTATTGCACAGATAGAAGAAGGAAATTTAGAATTGCGGGTCCACTCTCAGTATAAATGGCTAAAACCCATTGATATTAGAAGACTCAAGCTAGCACCTGCAGACATTCCAATTGCAGAGAAATTATGTGGGATGAATTTTCATAATTAAAATAAAAGACCTAAAAAGATGTTACTATAAAATGATTCTCATGATTTGAATTCTTTGAACTATTTATTAAATCATTTTCTTGTTTATTATTGTTATTTTTAATAGTATTTCTAGAAGTTTTGAAAATTTTTATTACTACTCGCAAAATTAATTACATCACTCACTTTAGAATTATCTATTTTTAGTAAAGGCATATATAAATTTAAAGCTAAATCAACTTCATTCAAAAAGCCATCAACAAAATACTGCATATAATCATCAAATTTTTGAATTTCAACTGCAACACTCATTAACTTTATAAATATTTTAGTATATAAAGAAACTATTTTTTCAATATCATTTTGATCATAGTGTTCATTTCCATCATGCAGTTTGTCTTGCTGTGATTCATTATCAATACTTTCTAAATAGGATATAAAATGATCAATTTTTCTTTTTTCAATTTCGTAGTTTTGTTCTTTGTTATTATACTTTTGGCACAATTTCATCAACTCTAAGATATTTAAATCAATTTTTCTTATTAAATTGGAAATATTGTCAAGTCTTTTATCTTGCAATTCAGAAATTGCCTTCATATATCTTGTAGGAGCAAAACCTCGTTCCGTTTTATAAAAGTCATAGGCTGGTCGGAAAGAATATTCTTTATTATTTTCTAAATTTTTTTCTTTGCTATTTCCAGCTTGCTGAGCAATATACTTTTCAATTAATTGTTTCCAATATTTATCTTGATGTTGATCTATTTTTGCAGCTACAAATGCAACTCCAAAAGTACCAATTATTTTTAACGGCATTACAGCATAATTAGTTAATATATTATTTACTAAAGAATCTTTAATAAAATGCGAAAAGTTATTTGTAATCATTACAACGCCAGTTCCTGCTTGCATTACTTTAAAAGCATGATAAGAACCACCTAATACTGAACATAAAGAGGTATATCTTTCTTGCCCAGTAAGACCTGTCGCTTTTGAAATAATCGAGGATATTATTTCAAAAATAATCAAACAGCCTAAAGAAACAGATAAACCTACCCCAGTAGCAACGTCTTTTGATGATAAGCTAACAGGATTATTGATATTAGGAAATAAAAGTGGGCTCAAACCTTTTAATCCTCTATTGAGTGGATCAGCTATGGAATCTGGAGCATTACTCGGTGGGCCAAATAATGTATCTCTTAATTTATTTGGAATTCTTGTATCTTGTTTCAAAATATGTAGGTATTTCTCTGTTTCCTTTTGATTCATTTCGCCAAGTATGAGGGTATTATGAACAAGATCTACAAAAGAATTTCTATAGTTTTCGTCTTTATTTTTGACATATCTCTTTATGGTTTTGCGTATAGCATTTTGATTTGTTAAATTTTTATGCAAGTGTTTTCTTTTAAAATCTGAAAAAGAAGAGCTGTTATTAGAAAAAACACTTAGTGACTTAAATAAACTTAATCTTAAAGTTTCTAGTTGAATGTAAAGTGGTTGTTTTAAAAGTAAAGTATATCTATAGTAATTTATCAATTTCATATAGTCATTTTTTAAAGCATGCTGTGAAGTATTTTTATTTTTAAATTTTTCAACACTTTCAATTAAATTAACATAGTAGGTAAAAAGAGTTGATATATTAAATTTATATTGCCCATTCTTTGCAATAGACTTTTTAACATCTTCAACAATTTCTTTTACTTTTTTCATTTCTAGTAAATCTAATTCAAATGAAGACATAACTGAATTAACTTGATATTTAGAATTAAAACTATGCGATGCAACAAGTTTACTAGAAATTAATACATTGTTTCTATTTATATCATTTTCAGGCAATAATTCAATTGGAATTATTGATCGTAGTACTTTATAAGAATCCCCTGATAGAATTTCTTTTCCCTTTAAAAATAATAATCCCACAAAATTGCTAGCTAATGCACCTCCTGCAATTGCACCAGCCGTAGCAGCTTGTGATGCCGCATTTGCAGCTATTGAAGCTGCGTATCCCCCAACTCCCACTGGTGGCAATACAATGGCAATCGCTATCATAAGTAGATCGATCAACGTATTTGCAGTTAAAGTAAAAATTTCTGCTGGAGATAGTTGAATATAGTATTTTGCTTTATCAGCAACATTTCTGCTTTTTGCAATTGCATGTAATTCAGTTGAAAATTTCTGAAAAAATTCATTTCTGTTTAAAGATGAATTGATTAAATAATAGTTACCTTGAAAAATGCCTAATTTTTCTTCATGAAATTCTTTTAACTGCTGGAATAGTTGCTGATATAATTTTTTATTTTTAGAATCTGGAAGAGAATTTAAATGTTGAATAAAAACAAAAAATTCTTGTTTAAAAACTTCATAATTGCTAAATTTCTGAATTGCATTTATAATAGTGGTTTTATTAGCATTATAGTAATCTGACAAATAATTAATATAGCTTTCATAGAACTTTTCATTTTGAACAATATAACTTAATATATCTCCTTTTTTATCTCGATTTACTAGTAAAAAAAATGTAACTAAAAAAGAAATGCAAATATTATAGTTTATATTATAGAAGGTTTCAAATTCGTTTTTTGACAATAAAATTTCTAAAGATATTTGAGTTTTTCCATATTTTTTTGCAGTATTTTCTTTTATTTGTGCAGCTTGAATTTCTTGTGGTGTACGAAATTTATTTTGAATACTAGTTTTTGTTTTTTTTATTTTTCTCTTCGCTTCACTCAACATGTGACACCTATTTCTATTTATCAAGAACGATGTATCATCAAAAGCTGCATAAACTTCTTTCTCTTTTCTTTTATATAATTGTTTTCTTTAAGAAATGATTACTTCTTGATGATAAATTAGCTATTTTCTTTAATTATTCAAGCACTTAATTTTATCATAAAAGATTTGTGGATATTTCTTTGCTCACTAAAATTCAATTTTTAGGCTAAAATTTCTAAACTGCCTGAAGTCCCATTAATTTTCACAGTCATTCCTTGTTTTAAAGCATGGAAAATCTGCTGAGACCCAGATATTGCAGGTAAACCATACTCTCTTGCAGCGATAAAACCATGCGAAAGAACACCTCCGGTTATTGTTACTAAACCTGACAAGGTCGGATAAAGTGCTGTAAAGGTAGGATTTGGTGATGTTGTTAACAGAATAGCTCCTTTAGGAATATCCTTTATGTCAGATAAGTGCTCAACAAAATAAACTTCACCTTGCGCTTCGCCTGGACTCATTGGTTCTCCATAAAATATATTTTCTTCTGGCTGGAGATTTAAATTCAAATCTTTTGTTGTATTCAGAACAGGAATTTGCATTGGCTTGGGTTTTTCAAAATTCGAATTCCATAAATTTTGTCTTTTTAAAGTTAAATAATGTAAATTTGATGTTGGTAACAGTAATTGCTCTTTTAATTCTTTAATTTCTAAAAAATAAACACTATCTTTATCAACTAGTATTTTCTTTGCAAGAAAATATTCTTCTGCTTTTTTAATTAAGTATTTTGACTCTTGAATGAGAAGTCCAGAAAAAAAATGTTGTTCTTCATCCATTTGCATTAAGTTTCTTAACTTCTCAATAGCATCAAGTAAGCAGTAATTAATTTTAATTCTATTTATCTTAATTAGTGTTTTATATAATTCGATAAAAAAGTAATCAGAGCTTTTATCAATTTTTTTAGGTTGATAATTTGTGGATAAATATTTCAATAAAATAGTACCTAGTTCCCAAGGAGCTTCTGTTAAAGATGGTTTTATAAAATCCCATGATGTCCGGATATGTCCATTTTTCTTTAAAAAATCTTCCCAAATTCTTTTAGAATCATTAGAAAGAAAATTAAAATTTCTATTAAAATCATTCATATCTTTTACACTTGCTAGCGAATTTAAAAATTCTTTCCCATTAATGTCCTTTTTTATCACCTCGAATAATTGTCTACATTCTTCATTAAATTCTAAAGTTCGATTTGAAAACTTTCCTAGCATATTTAAATAATCATTCTCTAAAAAACCAAGACTCTGAAATAATTTACTTAATACTTTTTGCAAAACATCCTTCATCAAAAAAATTGAAAAATCAGATTCAAGAAAGCCCTCTCCTATTTTCTTTAATTCTTCCATCCTATTTAATATTTTTTTATTTAAATCTGAATCATCTGGGAATTTAAATTCACTAAATTTTTTTATTTTTTTTAAAAATACTTCTTTATTGACTGACCATCTGTCAAATTCAGTTTTATAACACTTTTCAATCAAGATTAAAATAATTTGTAGTTTTAAAAATGAAAATTCAAATTTTCTGTCTTTAGCAAAAGAGATTCTCGTAATAAATATAATAAATGCATTTAATAATTTCCAAAATATTGGCTTAAAAATAGAGAAATAATGTGACCATCTAATCTTAATACCTTCTGGATAATTAAATACATTCGGATTTGCAAATACATATCCGCCAAATGATAATGCTATTTGCTCAATATTATTAACTAGTATTCCAAACTGTTTATTTAATACCTTTACATTAGTTACAAAAATATCTGAAATTGATGTCCAAGCTAAAGGAGTTAGGGGTTCAGGAAATCTTTCTAATGTTAATTCCCTATTCCAAATATTCCCGGCATAAGTTTTTTCTAACATATAAGCATCTTCAGTCGTTACTTTTCTGACTTGCACTATCCAAAATTCACTACCATCCCAAACCCACTCATAATCTATTGCTGCTTTAAACTTTTTTTCGAGTGTAAAAGCATGTTGCCATAATTCATACCAGAATGGAGTCAAATTTTTATGTGGTTTTTCATTATTTGTTACAGTATAGGAAATACCAGTTCCTTGAACAACTGAATTACCAAAAAACGCATATTCACAAGTACTGTTTTGATCCCAAATATTTAACGGATTTCTACTAAAACAAACACCATGAATCTTTGGTTCAATATATTTTTGTATAAAAAAACCTAGCTGTACTTTTGAAAAATAAGGAGTTACTTCTATAATTCGTTTTACACTACATTTTGTTAAAGCAGAAGCCAATACCTTTTTAATTTCATTCCACAAGCTATATTCATCATAAATATTTATTTGAAAAGAGTCAAAACAACCTGCAAATGAAGCTAAATGCGAATCTTCAATACTCATACTTGAACGTATGATAATATTATTTCCAAGAACTTTTTTTATTTCTTGTACTTCTGTATGCCAGTTATCAGGGGGAGAAATGCTTAATATTTCATTTTTTAAACTACAGTATTTCGTTTTTTCTTCATCTTCTGATTCATTAAATTCTAAGGCAATTTCTTTCATTTTTTCATTAAATTTACAAATCTTATTCTTAAGGTAATTTTGAATCTCTGTGCAACTGTATAATCTTGATTCTGGAACGTTATAAAAATTATTTTTCAAAAAAAGGCAATTTCTAGCTTTTCCACCATAGCCAACATCTTTCAAGCCTTTTCGTAGTAACTTTCCTTTTATTTTATTCATTATTCCATTTCCTTATAAAGATTCAGTAATTTCAAGTCATATTCTTCTGTTTCTCTTTCTAAAAATGAGAATTTAAGAATTCCAGCAATAATTGTTAAAACATTTGCAAGCGTAAAAATAAAAATATTTTTTGTGCCATGTTCAGAACAAAGAACTTTAATAATTGAAATTGGCGTTAGTATTTTATAGTAGAACATAGCAAAAGTATTATTACCTAGGTAACCTGAAATACATTTAATTTCTTCGGCTGGAATAAAAAACAAAAGTATCCACATTTTTATCCAAATTTTAAATTTATTCTTGTAGCTTTTAGAAAGCCTGAAAAGTAAAAAGTTTTTTTCAATCTTTGTGATATAAGTCGTTCGAGCAGTTAAAAGAAATTTTAAAGAAATTGTCCTTTTTTTAATTAATTGAATTATTTTTTTTGAAACAAATTTTTCGCACCATAATATTGTTTCTAAAAAAAATGTATTGTTCTTTAACTCTGGAAAAAGTTGACTCGTAATTATTAGGGATCTAAAAATTTTATCATGAGAGGAAGAGTCGCTTATTAAAATTTTAAATTTTGAAAAATCCAACGGCTTCCCAAATTTTATTACATTAAAAATATCGGCCAATTCTTTTATCCCAACCTTGAACAAAGGTAAATGAATACACAAATGAAACAAATTATGCTCCCAAGACATTCTGAATGAATTTTGAAAATTTGTTATAGGTACTAAATTTAACCATAAAGAATTTTGGATTTTATTCAAAAGTAGATTACTTGATAACCCCCAATGTACACTTATTACACATATTTTATCATCTGAAATATATGGGGGTAAATGATGGGTTTTAGTTAAATCTAGCTTTTTTGAAAATAAATTTTTAAATAAACAAGTAAATTTATTATTTTTTAAAATACCTTCAAAAGCATGAATATATTTTTCTTCAATAAGGATATCAATATCATTCATTTTTTTATAAAATTTTTCTGAGTAAAGACATTGGCTAAAGCAAAATCCTTTTAAAAATACGACTTTGATACCTTGAGCTTTTGATGCTTCTAGAACTTTCTGGATGTAACTATTTTGCCTTAAAAAACGGTTTTGATATTTTAAGTATTGAAAGTTCCAATTAGCTATTTTTATTAGATTATTAAATATTTTTGGAAAATAATATTTAATTCTTGTATAAGTTAAAACTTGTATAGAATTTCTTTCAATAATCTCAATAAATAATTTTAGATTTTCTATTTTTTTCAATGAATCCTGAATTTTCTCAAATTCATTTATGTCAAACTCAGCATAATTTAATTTTTCTAAGACAAAGCTAATATTTATATACTCAAAGTTATCTTTCATAAAGGTTACCTATAATTTTTATAAACAATTTACCTTAGAATTTCTATTAATAATTGCGCTTATATAATTTCTATTTTAAATTATTCTTAAATACACAGATATCAATATCATGTCAAATAAAGTAATGCTTTATTTAAATCATAAAAATTGTACTTAATTTATAATGTTACATTAAAAAATATTTTATGGAATAGAAATTTGACAAAATATAAATTTTTCTTTATGCTTATTTAATAATGTATTTAAAATATTTACTGAATTTATTAATCAATTAAACACAAATTTTAAAAGAATATAATTATGAAAAGTATAAAAAACTTACTTTTAGACCTAGACGGGACTTTAGTTAATTTAGATGAAATAAAAGCAAAGCTTTACTTTGTTTCAAAAGCAATTTTATGGAAAGAATTTAATACCTCTCCAATTCGTATTCTTTACTCTTTCTTGACATTTAAGGAGAGAATTATATCGAATCCAAATGAAGTGCTTATTTATCAAAAAGCTATTAATGGATTTTCTGAATCTATGAATATATCTATTACTAAAAGTGAGAAATTATTAAATAATTTCTTAGAGGTAACTTTTCCCTTGTTAAAAAAATATTTTACTCTAATTCCTGAGGCAAATAATTTTATTAATTGGGCAAAAAATAAATACACTTTATTTTTAGCAACAAATCCGTTTTGGCCACCTGAATATGTAAGTCTGAGATTGCAATGGGCGGGTATAGATGTAAATGCATTTAAGTTCATTTCACATTCAAAAAATATGAATTACTCAAAACATTCTAAAAAATATTTTCAGGATTTGCTGTCAAGAAATAAATTAAATTCACAAGAGTGCTTAATGATAGGAAATAAATTATCACTCGATGGAAATGCTAGAGAAGTTGGAATGAATGTTTTTATTGTAAATTTAGAGAAGAAAAAAAAGAAATTTCTTGGAAGGAATCCATTAAAGAATTTTGAATCAAAGCCTATTAATTTTGGTCAATATAGCAACTTAATTGAATACTTAGAAAGGAATTCTAAATGTTTATTGTAGTAACTGGACCTGATGGCTCTGGGAAAACAACCGTATGCAATAAGCTGCAATTTTTTTTGTCAGAAAAATTGAATGAACGTTCAATTACTATCGCTTCTGTTTGGGATCAGTATGAAGAGTTGTTTGCTAGTCAAGAACATGCGCAAACATATTTAAAAAATTTGAAAGGTTCTTCCCGTTCTTATTTTATATTCCATGCTGTACAAAGATCTTTAGAACTTGCACGTGAAAGAAAAAAGAAAATTATTATCATGGATTCTTATTGGTATAAGTATGTTGTTAGCGAAATAGCATTGGGTTCAAAAAAAGAAATTCTTTATCAAATAGCAAATCTTTTTCCAATTCCTGATTTGACAATTTATTTAGATATTTCAGCTGAATTGGCTTTAAAAAGAAAAAAAGAAATTTCTAATTATGAACAAGGAATAGCTAAAGGTAAAAATAGTGAAGAGAAATTTTTAAATTTTCAAAATTCATTACGTCCCGTTTGGAAAGAAATTGAAGGTCAATTTGGTCCTTGGTTTTCAATATCAGCTAATCAAAACTGCGAAAAAATAATTGAAAGTATGTTTTCTATTTATCAAAAAAAGGTTGCATAAATGAACAATATTAATGAAAAAGAAGATATTCATGAAGCAATTATTTTATTTAATTCTAAGGCTAAAGGTGGAAAAGGAGGCGATATTTGGAAGAATATTCTCAACTCAAATATCTTACAAGATAAGTATAAAATATTTGTAAAATCTCAAATAGATATTGCAAATATTGACAGCAAAAATTTAAAAACTATACTGCAAAATTTTATTCAAAATGGTTTTCATAAATTTATTGCCGTTGGTGGCGATGGAACTGTCCATTCAGTTGTAAATTACTTAATTGAATTTCAAGCAATGAATCCTATGATAGGAGCAATAGGAGTAGGTTCTTCAAATGATTTTCATAAACCTAATAAAGAAAAAATTGACTCAATACCAGTTAGACTAAACTTTCAAAAAGCATTTTTTCACGATATTGGATTGGTTGAATTCAGAGATAAAAACAATTTTCAGTTAAAAGAATATTTTGTTGTTAATGCAAGTGTAGGCTTTACTGCAAATGCTAATTACTTTTTTAATCAAAATGGTAAAATTAATAATTTCATAAAGAAAAACAATACTAACTTAGCAATTATTTACGCAATTTTAAAAAATTTTCTTTTCTTTAAACCAATAAAATCAACTATAATTTGCAATGGTATAAAATATATAAATAATGAAATAGTTAATTTAGGAATCCTTAAAATACCACATTTTTCTGGAAATTTTGTGTATCCAAAAGAAATTAAAGTAAATAATGGATATTTTGAAATATTTTATTTTAATAGCATGAGTAAAAATGTTTATAAAAATAAAATTCAAGTTTTAAAAATCTTGAAAAGTTTTTTCCAAAAAAATGTCCTAAGTAATTCATCTTTAAATGAAATTACAGCAAATAAAATTGAAATACATGCAAAAAATGAAACTCTTCTAGAATTAGACGGTGAAGTTAAAAATTTTTCTTCTGCAATTTTCAATATTATTCCTAAAGGTTTATTGCTATGTCCTTAAATACTTTTTCACAACTTGAAAATAAAGAATTGCAATCTTTAATTTCGTGGCTTGGAAAAACACCCAAAAGTAAAAAACAGATCAATGAAATAAATCAGTCAGATTGTGAAGTAATTAAATTAAAAGAAAATTTATACATATATTCCTCCGTAGATAGTGTTGCAGAAGAAATTACAAATAAACTTTACAAAGAGCCAGAAACAATTGGTTGGGTTGCAGCTCAAGCATCAATATCGGATTTAGCCGCTTGTGGATGTATTCCATTAGGAATTTTATTTTCAACTATTTGGGAATTTGGAACTCCATTGTCTTTTCAACAAAATTTAGCAAATGCATTTAAATCAGCATTAAGTTTACAAAATTGTTTTTTGCTTGGCGGTGATAATGGGAGTTCATCAAGCACAGTGATTACAAGTGTTGGATTAGGATATTCAACGAAACTATCAAAAATGCGGACTGGAATTCAAGACAATGATTTTCTTTGCATCACAGGAAAATCAGGTAGAGGTCCTGCATTATGCATTGATTTTCTTATGAATCAGAATAGAAATTCTCAAAGATACTTTTCTGAAAATTTATATCGACCTATGGCTAGAATAGCAGAAGGTATTTTATTACAAAAATATGCAAATGCTATAATAGATACGAGTGATGGAATTCTTTCTGCTGTAAAACAACTTTGTGAAATTAATAACATTGGAATAAAACTAATTTGGAATGAAAACTGCTTAGACGAACTTGCAATAGATTTCTGCAATAAACTTAATTTACCAAAGTTTCTTTTATGGATTGCTGAACACGGTGATTTTGAATTAATTTCAGCAATTTCTCCGAAAAAAATTCTGCAAGCTAAAAAAAATATTCCAAATTTAGAAATAATTGGACAATTCAAAAAAAATAAAAATGAACATGAATTACTCTTTATCAATAAAAATGAGGAAATTAATTTTAAAATAGACCTGAATAAAACACAATTTTTAGCTGAAGAGAAAAATAGTTCGATAAATCAAATTAAACTCAGGATGGATTCACTTATTTCATATTTAAAAAATAATCAATTTCCTTAAAAGGATATGTTATGTTTCAAGATTTTGCAGTTTCAAGACTAAATAAATTATCATTCCAACAAATAAAAGCATATAAAAATTATGAAATTCTTCATAATTATGACAATATATCTCATTTAGATCAAGATTTAATTGATAGCTGGAAAAAATTAATCGCCTCAATTGCAACTACGGAAGGAATTGAAGATTTAATAATATCAAATATTATGCTTGCTTTCACTAAATGCGAGAAAAAATTAAATTTTTTAAGATCGCAAAAATCTGATGAAAGTATTCATACAATTAAGCTAATAAATTACAACTTACAAACATTTAAATATAAAAAATTAAATAGAAGCTTTGCTGATAAAATTATTTATGATATTTTTCTAAAAAAATTGTCTAAATTATTTCCTAAAAAACCGATTTATGGATTAGTTTTACTCCAATTTTTTGAAATTTATGGTGTTAATTTTTATAAAAAACTTTCTTTATCTGCCAAAAATTTCAATTTATTTGAACTCGAAAAACTTATAAATCAAATTTCTAAGGATGAAGAAAGACATATTACTGGAATTAGCATAATAATTAGTGAAGAATTAAAAACAACAAAAATATCATTTTTTGATATTTTATTAATTAAATTAATAATATCACTTTGTGTTTTTGATATTAATATGAATAAGTACGCTTATCACAATAAAACCGTTCGAAATAATATATTAAAATTAGGAATGAATCCCAATGAATTGACGCAATTTGCAAAAAAAACTGCAAAAGTAATTTTGAGGAATTTAATTAACACAAATAAAAATTGAAAGGTGAAATTATGTTTGACATTGAAAAAAATAAACTTCTTTCAGCAAATAATGCCGAAAATTTTTCTTTGGCTGAGTTCATAAAACCATCTGGAAAATCATTAACTGAAAAAGTATCCCCATTCAATGAATTTTTAGTGAGTGTATTGGAACAAGGCAAAGCTCTTTACTGCAGAGAATTAATGAGTGCTTGTGAACATTCAAGTTTAATACTTGATCAAATTACAAAAACTCCAAGAAAAATGTTGATGTTTGGTTCGAACAATTACCTAGGGCTCTCCACCCATCCGAAAATAAAAGAAGCATTAATCAATGCAGTTGAAACTTTTGGAATTGGTGTTGGAGGCCCACCTCTTTTAAATGGAATGTCTACTCTACATAAAAAATTAGAACGAAAACTTTGTGAATTTAAATATGGAGATAAAGCTGATGATTATGATGCGATGCTGTTTCCAAGTGGATATCAAGCAAATCTTGGATGGGTAAAAGCATTAATTTCAGGAAATGATATTCTTATTTATGATGAATTAAGTCATGCAAGTTTATACGATGCCTTAACAAATTTAAACAGCGACCCTTTCAATAAGGTAAAAACCTTAAGATACAAACACAATAATGTAGCGCATTTAAAAATTCTCTTAGAGAGATATTCGAATCTCTGTAATGGACATATTTTTGTTACCACTGAGGGAGTTTTTTCAATGGATGGAAACTTATCTCCACTGCAAGAAATTTCTGAATTGTGTGCAAAATATAAAGCGACTTTAGTCATTGATGACGCTCATGGAACTGGAATTCTGGGAGAAAATGGTAGAGGTTCAGCAGAACATTGGCAAGTTGAAGAATCTGTTCCGATAACCATGGGTACATTTAGTAAAGTCTTTGCCGTAACAGGAGGTTTTCTAATAGCAAAAAAAGAAGTAATTCAATACATGCGCTATTTTGCCCGATCTTATATGTTTTCTGCGCATTTACCACCTCCTATTGTCGCAGCTATTTTAGCTAGCATTGATGTAATCCAAAATGAAAAAGAATTGCGAAGAAAACTTTTTTCTAATGTAAATTATCTTGTAAAAAATTTAAATGAACTTGGTTTTTGTGTCTCTTCTGATTCTGGAATTATCCCAATAATGATTCCTGCAAAACATGATATTAGAGAAATAAACAAGTTCCTAAACAATAATAATATATTTGTTAATTCAATTGAATATCCTGCCGTTGCAAAAAACAAACAAAGACTAAGATTAAGTGTAATGGCTACTCATACTGAAGAAGAATTAAAAAAAGTTATTAATATTTTTGCAAAATTAAAAAAGGAATTTTTATAATGCTTAAATCAATTAATTTAGAAAGTAGGAATGCTTTAATAACTTATAATTGCCTTTGGCTGAAAAATAAAAAATTTGATTTATCATTTTTTCATTTATCAGGAATTTTTTCTTTATTACTTCTTTTGTTCTATATTTGGAAAGGGGATGCAGTTATTTTTCCAATTTATAATTTTTATTTAATATTTTTTGGAATTCCCCACAACTACTTAACTTGGGCGACTCTTTTACCAGAACAAGCACGTAAAACATTTAACATGAAACCAATTTACGCAGCTGCTATTGTTTGCTTAATTATAGTTTTATTAATCCCCTTTACAGAAGGAACAACTTTAAACGACTGGATATTATCTCTCATATCTTATATTTCATTGTGGCACGCATATAGACAACATCATGGAATTTGTAAAATTTATGATACCATCCAATCCAAACGTTTTAATGACAAAACCATTTATGCTGACAGATTTTATTTAAACTTATTTTTTCCTTTAGCACTTTATAGTATTCTCTTATGGGTATTTACGCATGATAGTGTCCAATATTTCTTATCTTTAGACGAAAAATATAATTTAATTTATCCTGTTATTCCGAAGAACATATTTTATACCTATTGTGCAATTACGGCTTTGATAGGATTGGTTGGCTTAAAAAAAGCTGTTTACGACAGAAAAAAACAAGGAAAACATATCCCTTGGCCACAACTTTCATTAATGCTAATTGCTATTCTGACATATATTGTTCCTTACTTTTTTATTCCAGTAACAGCTATGCCTTTAGCAGTTGCAATTGGAACTATTTTTCATAACGTTCAATATTTTGGATTTGTATGGCTTTTTGAAAAACATCGGACAAATGAAATGAAAGAAGCTAAAATTTCATTATCATTTCATCAAAGACTGGTGAATAAAAATGCTTGGATTCGTTATTTTTCGATTGCACTTACTTATTCAATCTTGATGATTTTATTTTATTTAATTACACCTAAACATATAGGAATGACATTAATATATTTTATGGCTTTATCTCATTATGTAATTGATGGGTATATGTGGAAAAAAGATATTAATAAAACTTTATCGCCAGTTTTGAATAGAATTTCTGTAGTCGAAGGGAAAAACTAGATATGAATAATTTGAAACTGTCATGTCCGAAATGCCATTGTTTTTTAGAAAATAGCTTTGACATTAATTATTATTTTTGCAGCCAATGCAAAATAAAATTTAAAAAAAATAGTTTTTATTTAGATCTTTGTTTAACAAATAATAGCATTAATAAAGTTACAGAAACAGCTTACAAAATATATTCAAAATTTTACGCACCGTTTGCCTTACTAGTTTATATAATTATATGGCATGGAAATATTTTCAAACATATAAAGTTTTTTAGAGAAATATTAGACTATGATAAGAATATTTTAGATATTGCAACTGGTGATGGTTCACTAACATCTGCCGCTTTATTTTCTTCTAAAATAAAATCTGCAAGTAATTTACTAGTTCTAGATATATCAAAAGAAATGCTCGAAAAAGCTCAAGTTAAATTTTCAAAAAAACCTGTGACATTTATTCGAGGTGATGTAAACCAACTTCCATTTGCAAATTCTAGTATTCAAGCAATTTCATGCTTTGGAGGCTTTAATTCTTTCCCCTCTGGTGCATTAGCTATGAAGGAAATTTCCAGGTGTCTGAATAAAAATGGGATTCTTCGCGGATCAATTTTATTAACTCCTGAAACTTCATGGAAGAAAAAACTTATTCGCAATTGGATAAAAAAAGGTTATCAAACTGAAGAAATAAGTAAAGATAAGTTTTTTTCTTGGGTTGATAGTGCTGAACTTTATGTAAATAAAATAGAACAAGTAGGATACGTACTACTTTTTGAATTAAGACATAGAAAAAATGCAGCTTAATTTCTAAGGAGAGTAATTTGAAAAAAATTTTAGTTACTGGTGGAAATGGTCATTTAGGTTACAATTTGGTAAAACAACTTTCTGAAAATGGCTTCCAAGTAAAAACTACAGTGCGTAACATTAACGATGACGAAAAAATTAAACACTTAAAAAAACTTTCAAACATTGAAATTGTTGAAGCAGAATTACTTAATAAAGAATCATTACGATATGCTATGAAAGATATTGATGCAGTTATACATTCTGCTTCACCAGTTCTTCTATGGAGTAGTAATGTAAAAAAAGAGATAGAAGATCCCATTATTTTGGGTACACAAAATGTGTTAGAAAGTGCTTGCGAAAATAACATTAAAAAAATAGTTTTTACGTCTAGTTGTTCTGCATGTGGTATGTCTTCTTCATTGAATAATCCCTTAACTGAAAATAACTGGAATCAATCTTCAGATTTTCCTTTGTTAAAAGCTAAAATTGACGCTGAAAAATGGGCTTTTTGGTATTGTAATAAAAATAATATTAAACTAATTTCTATATTGCCTCCGACAATCATAGGCCCAAATTTTTCAAAAGTAACTCCTTCTCTAAGTCTCTATTATAAAATTTTCCAAAAGCAATTTTTTACGATACCTAATGGCGGTTGCCACATAGTAGATGTTCGAGATGTTGCTAAGGCTCATGTTAATGCGTTACTTTTTGATCAAGCAGAAGGCAGGTACCTTGTTGCAGGAGAGTATTTTGATTTTAAAGAACTATTAAAGCGAATAAAAAAAATCCAAGTTGATGCAAAAATCCCAAATTATTTACCTCCATTGTGGACTTTTTATCTATTAAATTCAGTCGACTGGTTGAGTCATAAAGTAATGAAAAAAGAAAGAAATTTATCGAGAAAAATAATAAGTAATTTTTTTGGTAAATATCAATATGTATCTGTGAATAAAGCTAAACAAGATTTAAAATGGAATCCCATTCCAGCAGATAAAACAATCTTTGATACTTTAAATTGGTTTCATAAATTAATATGATATTAAAAAATTTGTAAATTTATATTATTATCACTATATCTAAAAATATTAAAACTTCTTTTTTATATTCAATTTTTCTGCAAGGAGTGAAATGAAAAAAGTACTTAATTTTTTAGCTTGTTTTGGAATTCTTATATCGACTCAAAGTTGTGGCAAAAAAGAATCAACAAATTCTAGGAATAATAGTGATCAGCAAAATAATTATGCAACATTATCAGAAAATTTTTCGAATATAAATAAATCTACAATTACAAAACCCTCTCTTCCAGAATACGTTATGTATGATTTAAAAAATCAAACAAAACCAAAAGTTTTGAGGACAAAAGCAAAAAAGCTAGAGTTTCCACTTTCAACTAATGACAGAAAAGATATTAAAATTCTTGTTGAAAAATTTGATAATGAAAAAAACATAGCCGGTCTTGCAGCTCCCCAAATTGGTATTGGCAAACAAATTATAGTATTTGCATTAGAGCCTACCGAAGAATTAAAAAAATGGCGGAAAGATATTGAAGATACGATGTCTAAAACCGTTTGGATAAATCCTTCTTACAAAGGAGTAGGTACTGAGAAGATTTTAGACTTTGAAGGCTGCTTCTCTGTTAATGATATTACAGGTAAAGTCTCTCGTTTTAAAACCATTGAGTATACAGCATATTTAGAAAATGGCGATAAAGTGACTGGAAGAGTTTCAGGTTTTCTAGCTCGAATAATTCAACACGAAATAGATCATTTAAATAAAACAGGCATCATTGATTTAATTCCAAAAGATCAATGGATTATTTTAAGTGAATATTTAAAAGCAAGAACCCAGAAAATTGAAAAAAATGAAGAAATCAGACAATAGAAATTATATTATTTTCATCGTCTTTATCTTTTTTTCTCTCATTTAAATCCTCCTCAATTTCCTTATATACACAGTGCAAAATAGAAAGAAATTTTAAAAGTGAGTTTTTTATACCATCAATTATAACTTTATAATTTAATTCTTCTTCACTATTTAGTTCATTTAAAATTTCAAACAAATTTTCACTGATCTGCTCTATTAAGTAAAGTGGATGTATTTCTTCATTATAGCCCGTTATATTTTTTTCTTTTTCATCAAAAATATCTTTTAAGATTAAATTGATAATATGATTAATTTTTTCTATGTTTTCTAAATTATCCATTCAACATCCCCATAATCATTCAGACAAATTTTGATCTATCTATTAAATTCTATCCTGTCAGAATTGTGTGACTAATTTTTATTTTCCATAAATTTTATAATGTTAGAATTTTATTTTTGATGTAAATTCAATATTATCATCATGTTACTTTAATTGTTTTTTTTAATTTTCACTAACATTTAATAACTAATCTAATGTATATAATTAAAAGACTTGTGTAAATTTATAAAATAATAAAATTTATTGTCTAGTCTATTAGTATAATAAGGATTGATTATCCATAATTAGCAATAAAACAAGATCACAATTTATCTAGAAAAATATTTTTTTTATATGAATACATAATTATTTTTATAATCAGTCTTGCTTTTTTGAAATATATAAACTATTTGAAAAATATTATTGATAATAATTATCAATATCATTGTAAATATTTAAAAATAATAAAAAAGGTAAAAAAATGCATAGAATAAAATTTAGTGCACTTTGCACTTTAGGCGCACTTGCCTTTAATCTAGGTTGCACAAAGCGATCAGCAAATGACATGCACTCAAAAAACTCTGAGTATTCTTCAGTAAGTAATGAATATTCGAGCAAATCAACAAGTGAAAAGGGACAAACTGGAGAGTCGATAGCCAAAACAAAAATTAATGAAGCGTATGCAAAAATACAGCCATTTGAAATTCCTTATGAAGAACTAACTGATACTAATGAAAAAATTAAATACATCGAAGCTACTTTAAAACAATTCAATGTAAAAATTCTTCCAGTTACTGAAAATGTGAGTGAAAAAAAGGAAGAAAAACTCGAACCGAAATATCGAATTACTTCAACTCTTTATCCAAAACCTATTGATTTTGACACAATAGATCATTTGCAAAGAAAAATACAAATAGATGTTTACAATCATTTAAAAAGCGAACGCATTCAAAACTTTGAAAAAGAATACCGAGTTAATATCAAACCATTACTTGGCTCACAAAATTACACTTTTGAGTTAACTGCTGATTGGCTCAATGAAAAAATGTTTTTTAAAGATCTTGGCTCATTAGAAGCTGCCGTAAAAAACGGCTATCACATTCAAAAAGTAGATAATATCACAAAACTTTTTAGAATTATTAGAAACAAAAGTTTTAAAAATGTTTCTACCTTATCTCCAATAAATGCACAAAAAGCATTTGTAATAGATGGAGCTGACGACTTTGCAGCTGCAACAGAAAGCTCAGGACTTTCTCCAAAATTAATTTATCTCATTCAAGGTTTAGGCTTTTATCCTGCCTTTCTATATTTAGTATATTCTGGTACAGAAGGTGCAACGGCTCAGCATCAGGAATTAAAACAAGAGGTAAAAGAACTACTGATTCAAAAATATGAGCAAGAGTTAAAATTAAAAGAAACTCTTCGATCTTTAATTCAAAATGATGCAACAGCAAATGCCTCCGAAATACAAAAAATATACTTTGATCAAATAAAATTTAAAGTAAATCTTCTAGAAATGCTGAATAACGTTACTAAAAATAATCAATCTGATAAATTAACACGAACAATTCAATTTTTAGACAATGAATTGAAAAAAACAACTCCTGTTGATAGTTCGTTGGAAAGAAACATAGCGGAGCTACCAAGCGATATAAAATACGTTCTTCAACAATTACATCAATTACCTGAATTTGATCTACGCAATTCAAAAAGCATGGACCTAATTATACAATTAAATGAGTTTAAAAATACACAAGAAGATATTATCAAAACATATATTGAACAAAAAATTCCAGGAGCGTTAACTGAAGGCGGACTTATGGCCATGTTTGCCGGAATGGCTGCTTTTGAAATTCGCGCAATAGTTGGTTATGCCCATTTAGAATTATTTAAAGGCAAAACTAAGGAAGAAATTCAATCACTAGTTAAAGAATCATCATTTTTTAATGACTTAAGTAAATTAAAGGATGGCTTTTTAGGTAGCAGTAGTGAGCCAATTTTTGCAGGTGCTTTAGGGATACTTACAAAATTAGGTGATGGTTTTCTTGCATTAGGCCAAGCACAAATGTTTTTGGGCGGGTTAATAAATATTGCCAATGACATAAATGAAGTGAGAACTTTACGGGAATGGGTTTCGATTGTAGAAAATTCAGACCTATGGAAAAATACAGATAGCGAAACAAGACAGCTTCGCGCTATTCTTGCTGATTTTTATAAGAAACAATCGATATTAACAATATTCAAAACAACTGGTGATATTGCACTCACTGCTGGACAATTTGCGATGCTAATGGGTGGACCTCTTGTTTTTGAAAAACTACCTGTTACTGTTGCTGGGGCAAGTGCTACTATTTTAGGAGTAGCAACAAAACAAACATTTGAAAAAATTATTGAGCTCTATTACGAATTTGATGACGCACCTGATAATTCTAAAGAAGCAAAAATAATAGCCGGTGACCTTGATACACCTGAAGATTCTCCATTGGAAAAAATAGCCAAAAGAATTGAAATGCTAAACAAGTTAACAATGGAACGTTCAAAACTCAGAGTTTGGCAAAAACTTTATTTAGAAATTCAAAAGAGATCAAATTTAAACAGTAAAATTTTAGCAAATCCAAATTACATTCAAGAAAAAATTATTCCTATTTTGAGAAGAAATTTTCTTTCTGGTGCAAAATATAATCAATTCTATTTAAACGCTCTCGATGAATTATTCCCAGATCCTACTAACGATGCGAAAAAAGCTATCTTAGAAAATAACTTGAATTATTTGAAAAAGGCCTCTGAATTTGTTTCAGCTGCAAAAACACAAAAAAATTCTATGCTTTTATTCCATAGATTTACTGTTCAGCATTTAGCAGAATTAAAAAGAAGTATTGAAAATAATAGTAGAGAAACAACTGTTACTTCAGCAGATAATATAAATGTTAATAAAGATTTTACGCATATGCCAATGACTGAAGTAGCGCGGGAAGTGAAATTTGTGTTTGACTACTTGTCAGCTCTAGGAATCGAATCCGAATTTGAGCAGAAAATTGTTAGCAGAATTATCAAAGGAGAAGGTGCATTATTAGGTGACAAAAATTTACTAAATCTAGCTCAAGATTATATCACAATTGATAAAACAAGAGTTATATCTACACAAAGTAAAGCTAGTTTACTTGTTGGAGCTACTTCAGTAAGTAGTTATTACAAAAACTATTATTTCCCATTTTTAGATTTAACTCCAATAAAAAATAAATTGAATAAAATATTCTTTACCAGTGAAAATAAAAGTAAAGAAAAAATTATTTACTTTTTTGACAAAGAAAAATTTCTTCTTGATCTTGAAAATTTTTCTTCATTAAGTGAAGAGAAAAAATCTGTACTAAGTGATCTTTTAAAAAATTTATTTATCAACACTCCTGATGAATCAAAATTAAAAGCTAAATTTGGCAATGATAAACGTACTCCAATTAAAAAAATAATGGATGGCGTTTATAACAAAATTAGCCGCCAAGAAACACTTCGACCTGTTTTAAAATATACTCTTCCACAACTTGAATTGTATGACATGATGAAATCTGTAATGGGTCTAACAAATGATTCTCCAAGTCCAAAACTTATTTTTGCAAAAAAAGTTGCCAGTAAAATGGTTTATGGAATGAATCAAGCTAATATTTTAGTTAATTTCTATCACATGCCTAATAGAATTATGAGCATTCATCAACAATCAATAGATGGGGAACATTTTTCAGCATTTCGCAATTCACTAGAAATGAGTTTAGATAATTTGGATTTAGGTGTGGATTTGATCAGAGGTTCTTCTTTTCTTCAAAAACATGTTCAAGTCTATAAAAATTTAGGTAGAGCTCAAGCTGCTCTCAATTTTGCAACTGCTGGTTTTGAAGTTTGGAATGCTTATGATCTTTTTAAACAGGTTGGAAATTCTACTGGTAAACAAAAACAAGACTATATCGTTTATGGTACAGCTTCAACTCTATCAGCTGCAACTTCTATTGGTACCTTAGCTGCTATACCTTTAACTTCTATGGCTGGCCCAATAGGAACAGCTATTGGTTTTAGTATTATGATGGGACAAAATATTTATACTACAATTCGCACTCATGAAGAATTAGTCGGAAAATTTGGAATGCCGCCCAATGATGCTGCTAAATTGGGTGCTGTGAAATTGCTTTGTCCAATGTGTGATGTTTCAAAAAGTTTATTATTTGAACCATACCAACGAGATTATGTAAAAAAACAAGAACTAGAACAACATCTAACAGAATTAAATAAAGATGCAAAAACTACGAATGTACTGTTTACTAAATTAGTAACACCAAAACCATATTATTATTTCCCAGTTACCCCAACAATTAGTTCAATTTCTAACTGTAATATGGCGGGATGTTCTTCTTCAAGTACTGGAGGTTATGTTTTAAGGCAAGGAATTCATATGTGCCAAACTAGTAATATATACAATGCACAAAATGAAAAAATTCGGGCCGAAATTGTAAATAATTTACAGTTAAAACCATATGAAACAGATCACAGAAAACATTATCTCGATGAAAAATTTAAAATTGACAATAGAGCTTGGTATGAAAAATTTTTTGTAAGCTATGAAGTTTATGATTTTACTAGATACTGCAAATTAGAAGATGTAAAAAATTATGTCAAAATGGACGAATACCATTTAGATTCTAAAATTCTTGCTACGGTTCCTGATGACAAAAAAACAATTCTATTTTATGTTGGATTAGGTGATCAATATAGACATGGATATGGTGTTAGCTTAATTAATGGTAATCAAAATATTAAAAACTTTTTTATTGTAGAAGCTGGTCAATATAAATATGAACTTAATGGAGCCAATAGGGATGACTATTTTGAAATAAAAGCTCCAACTAAAGATACTAGTTACATTAATGGCAAAGAAGGATTTAACCTTTTAAGTTTCCAAAATTTTGAATTTGGCCAAAACTTTAACATACAAGATAAAATAACCTTTGTAAGTCCATCTATTAGTCAAATAAAGAATGATTTAGCAGAATTTAAAAAGAATAATACTTTTCAAAATACTAATTACTCGGAAATTGATGTCAAAAGATTTTATTTACAATATGCTTTAAATTTTGCAAATACAAACAAAAAGGAACTGTTAAAACAATTCCCTGAAGTTGAAAATATTTCCCACTTTATGGGTTCAAAATATAAAGATATTTATTTAGGCAATAGTACAAATGAAGTCCTGCTTGGCAACAATGGCAATGACGTATTAGTTGGCGCTTTGGGTGATGATGTTCTATCAGGCGGTGAAGATATCGATTTATTAATAGGCGGTGCAGGAAAGGATACTTACTTAATTAATAAAGCTGATTTCTTAAACGCAAAAGAAAATTATGACATTATTTATTTTGCAAACAAAGCCACAAATAAATACAATTATCCATACTTTTTTACAAATAATGACAATGATCGTGACATGATTATTAGCGATGTTTATGAAATTGGTATTTATTCTGAAAATAACGACCTATGGTTTGTAACAAACAATAAAGAAATTCTTTCTAAACAAAATGATAGAAACAAAGAATTTGTTAAATTATTTAAGTTAGAGAATTATAAAGAAAATGGAGAAATTGTTAAAGACCTGCCTATATTAACAACTAAAGATGGGAATATAATTATTTACAATCCATCGGAAGTAACAAATAATGTTACATGGCTAAATACAATCTCAGCTACTTCCCAATCAAAACTGGATACGAAAGATTTAGGTATTTTACCAGTGATTTATAGAAATTATAAAGGTATCCGATTAGATAACAATCCTGCTTTTGAAAACTATACTTACATCAATGGCACCCCTGATAACGAAATTATTATAGGTAATAAACAGGATAACTATATTAATGCTTCATTTGGAAACGCACTCATTAAAGGTTTAGAAGGTAATGATGTCTTAATGGCAACTCTAGATCATAGCAAACAAGAAAAATATATCAGAATGGATGGCGGTAGTGGTGACGATATTTTTGTTGTTAATATAGTTGAATATAATAATTACAATAAGAGTAGAATTCCATTCATAAAAATTATTGAAGATGATAAAGGAAGTAATGACCACTTATTTATTAAAGTTACTGGTAATTACAGTCATTTAAATTACAAAGAATGGAAGAAAAGAGGTGATGTTATTAATCCGTTTAACATTAAAAATGATGTTATTACTCTGTTTAACATTAAAAATGAAGCTATATTCAATTTAGTTTTACCAGAAAATAAAAAATTAAATACGGTACAAATTGAAATAGGGCAAAGTCCATTGATTAAAATAGATTTATGATTTTCTTCTCTAATTTAAAAAATTATAAATAAATTAAAATTTGTTGATTATTAGCTAGCATCAACAAATTTTGTTCCGCAAATATATTTTAATTCCCAATTCATTTTTACTAATTTATTTTCTATTTTAAATCCTAAATATTTTTCTATACCATTTACTACATTATCGTTAATAATTTTGTCTAACCCAAATAAATTTTTACAAAATATAGTCATTTCTTCTAGTGAGTTAAAAATCCAATTAAGTTTTAATATTGCATTAAAATTTAAATTAAAGTTATTTTTATTTAATAGAATATTGAATTCTTCATCCAAGAAATATCCTAAATGCCCAATTGAATTATTTGCATCAACAAATTCATTTAAAAATTTAGCAACGCATGAATTATTCCAAACATCGGCAATGATAACTTTCCCATTATCTTTTAAAATCCTTGCCATTTCTGAAATCATCCAATCTTTCTTTTGCAAGTGATGCAAGCCAGCAAGGCTAACAACAATATCCAAACTTTTCTCAGGCAATCCAATGGGAATATTTTTTTGATACATTATTCTGTTTTGATTGTGATTAATTTTACAGGTTTGATAAAAATAATCTGTTTCTTCAGCACAGAGTAAATAATGTTGTTCTGAAAGATATTTTCTTAAATATCCACCACCAGATGGAATATCAATAATTTGTAATGGATGAGTATTATCAACAAATCGAACTAGATTTAAAAATTCTTCTTTTCTTGCATCTGGACTTTGGAGCATAGCTAAATTATATTCCATACCTCTTGTCTCAAATATTTCTTTATAGTCAGTAAATTGAGGCATATTTTCTCCCTCCCCATATTTATTAATTCATTGCATTTTATTAATAATCTCAATTTTTAACTACTCTTCCATTTTGTGGTTCAAAAGAATTTACTTGATTTGACTAAAATCTATATGATATCATGCATACTATTGCACAATAAATTAAAGATATCAAAAATTACATATTGTTATTCAAATTTTTCGGATGACTAAATTTTTTGATTAAATTTTATTTCCTTAAAATTTTTATATTTTTGTTTAAAAAATTAATACAATAAATATATTTTATAAAATATATGGAATTTGACATATTTATAAATTTTTTTTACTTCAATTAACATCTATTTGATTTTTCTCGTAGCAAACTCTGTGCTAAGGTAGGATATTATGAATATTTTTAAAAAAAATTAGTTAAGCCTGTAGCTCCTGAATTTTACCATGAATTTTGTATTGACAATTTATTATTAGAAAAAGCTGAATCAACTTTTAATACAGCAGACATAAACTTGTCTTCTAGCAACAAAATTGGTGATGGAAGTTTCGGTGCTGCGGTTTATAATTTTGGCTCCGATCATGTGGTTAAAATTCTAGATAAACAAAGACTACAAAATCAATTTGGTAATTTACATGAAATAGAAAAAATGTATCGTATCGAAGGAAAAATCAATTGCCTTTATTATGGACTAGGTTCTGCTGTGTTTAAAAAAACTGCTGACAAATTTTATATTTTTATGCTCAAAGTACCAGGTGTTGCAATTAATAAAATTGCTTGTGATGAAAAGTATAAAGATTTACGCCCTAAAATGTTATTTGCTTTGAGAAATGGATATCTTGCATCTACATTAGCAGGTATTCATAATTTAGGGATTAGTCATGGTGACTTTAAGTGGGACAATGTTTTTTATGAACCTACTTCAGATAAATTTTTTCCAATTGATTTTGGTCTTTCAGGTATAATAACTGATTCTAAATTAAGAAGCGATTTTACTTATCTAGAAAATATTATTATCTCTGTAAACTCTGCTTTGAAAACTAATATTGATATAATAAGAGCTAAAAATCCTGTTTCGGTAAATAAAAATAAAGTAAATTATGATTTTACTAAAATAACAACTCATCTATCAAATCGTCGAATTGTTCTTTATTAATATTTAGAATTAAGATTAGATATTTCCCCCCTTTTTTTTTAAAACACTATTTAGTATAAAAAATAAAAACATTTTATTTTAGACAATTCATATTTTGCAAATTTTAATTTAATTCTGTTCCTAAGAATTAATCTTTTATTCTATTGTGATAATAGACTTTTTATATTTCCAACAATTCATTTATTTGAGTTGTGTATCTTTTAGAAACAAAATTTCTTTTTGCAAGCCATTGTTTTTTATCATATGCATCGGCAAAATGTATTTTACTTCTACCGTTTATAAGATTAATTGTATCCATAACTTCTAAAATACGCTTTTCTTTTTCTCTATTCCTATAATCAAATAAATTAGAAGGAGAAAGCGATTGTTTTTGCAGATCGAATAAAACAATACCGCATTTTTTATATTCTTTGTTTGACTTAAAAATTTTCTGCAAAGCGATTTGGGCTAATTGCAGAAAGTGTGGAGTAAAATTGGAATAGTAAGGCAACCGAACATTTAATGCTTGGCTATAAAAATTTTCTTTGTGATAACTCGTACTCAAGTAAACAGAAAAATATTGTGCTTCTAACTGCTGTTCACGTAATTTCCGACAAGCAATTTCTATATGATTTGCCAATGCAGAAAAAATATCTTGTAAATTATAAATAGATGTTCCAAAACTGCGGGAGACTACAATACTTTTACGAGGTTCTGACATTAGTTGTAAATTTAAACAAGATATTCCTTGCAATTCTCGTGCAAGATAGACTCCTTGAATTGTAAAGTGCTTTCGCAAAAAAACTTCCTCTAATTGCAGAAATTGCTCTGCTGTAAAAACACCCATTTGCTGTAACTTTTTACTATACTGCCAACCAATTCCCCAAAGATCATCTACTTTAAAATTCCGCAAGGCTTCTGCGACATGTTTTTCTTGATATAAAGCTAAAACACCTTTTGCTTTTTGCGATTTTTTAGCAATCTTATTTGCTACTTTTGCTAAACTTTTTGTAGAGGATATTCCAATTCCACATGGAATTCCAATATTTTGATAAATGGTATTTTTTATCTTCCAACCAACCTCTGTTAACTTATCTTGTGGAATATGGGATAAGCAAAAAAAAGCTTCATCAATAGAATAAATTTCAACCTCAGGCGAAAAATATTCTAATATCTTCATCAATCGAGCGGACATATCTCCATACAATTCATAATTTGAAGACAGATATTGAATATTATGTTTCTTTATGAGATCCTTAATTTCAAAAAAAGGTTGTCCCATCCGAATACCAAGAGCCTTTGCTTCAGCACTCCTACTTACAATTGCTCCGTCATTATTAGAGAGAACTACAACGGGTTTATTGTTTAACTTTGGATTAAAAACACGTTCACAAGAAACATAAAAATTATTTCCATCAACTAAGGCAATCATAAGATTGACATCCTCCACTCCCTAAAAACTTCCTTATGTCGAATTTATGAGAAAGAGATTCCTTAGATACAAAAGAAAAAGATAATATTTTTCATTTTTCCCATAAAAAAAATAAAACCTAGACAGAATGAATGACTGTTGTAACAACACCCCATATTTCAAATTCCATACATTCTGTAATAAGAAGATCAGAATAGTTTTGATTTTCTGCTGCTAAAAAAATGTTTTTTCCCCGCATGATTAGTTTTTTTACGGTAAACTCACCATTTACAACAGCAACAACAATATTTCCATTTGCTGCTATGAGCGAGCGATCTACTACTAAAATATCACCCGGATGAATGCCTGCGCCAAGCATGGAGTCACCTTGGCATTTCACATAAAATGTGGCTTCAGGATGCTTTACAATATATTCATTTAAATCAATCTTTTTATCAATATAGTCTGTTGCTGGCGAGGGAAAACCCGCACAAACAGGACTTAAAACTAACGGGATATAACATTTTGTACTGAATGAAGCTTTATAATACATGAACCTCCTCCAGCCATATATTTGTATGGTATTTTTAAGTTTGTCAATTATTAAAGCAAAAATTTGAAAAAATTTTTATTCTTATTTGCTAATTTATTATAAAAACTAATAATTTAATGATTTTTCAATGCGTTCAATACATACTTTGGAAATTTTTTTTCAAAGTTAGTAAATAGAGAAAGGATTAATCCACAGATATTAAAAAAAATTGTGAAAGACATTTTTAGTAATTGAAAAAACTTCGTCAAATTTAAATTTTTTTTCTTTCTTCACTACTTTTTTTTATTGCCGTGGTTTTCTAAAAATGATATGCGGTTCAAGATCAAAAACACTACAAATTTTAGCAAGACTTTCAATTGTAATATTAGCATTTCCATTTAATATTTTATTAACTTGAGTAGGACTTGTCCCCATATATTTTACAAGATCATTAAAGCCGATTTTATTTTCTTCCATTTCTTTTTTAATTTTATTTGCCACTTCAGTCATCATTTGATAACGAATTTGCGCATTAAAATTTGCTCTCTCTATTTGCTCTTTTGTTAAGAGCTCTTTTGCAAGGGCTTCAAAGCTTTTTGTTTTTTTAGTCATTGTTAGTTTTCCTTTATTCCAAATTTTTTATCAATTTACGAGCTTTTTTAATGTCTTCTGCTTGGGAAGATTTATCCCCACCATTTAATAGAAGAATTATTTTTCCTTTTCTAAAAGTATAATAAACTCGGATTCCATAACTTCTTTCTCTTAATTCATATAGTTTTTCACCAAGATTATTACTATGAGGCATTGTGAGAATATTCCCTGCTTTGGATAAGAGCTTGATTTCTTCATAAAGAGCTTCAAACTTACCTTGTTTACTTAGCTTTCGAAACCATTTTTCAAACAGCTCATCATTGTAGTACTCAATCGTCCAGTGATCAGTCATCGGCACTTCTTTACTACTTTTAAAGGTATCACTACTTTTAAAAGTAGTAAAGGAGATTCTTTATTACTGGCTGTTGCTATTACTATAACGAAGGAATCTCATAATATTTTTTACGTCCTTAAACTATTCATAACTAACTGAAAATAAATAATTTTTTTTGTTCAACGTATATAGTCCATTTAGAAAAAAAATTGATTTAATGATATAATATACTAGTATGAAATAATAAGGCTAAACACCAATGAATTTGAAGATCAAACAAAAAGAGTGTTTAAAGCAACACGAAAAGCAATTGCACAGGAAATCTATTGTGCAAATTGCAGCATTACTAAAACAAAGACCTGCTGTTAATTTTGAAAATGATGAAACTTAAAATACGATGCAAATTAACAACTTAAAATAATTCTTTATCTAAAATACCTATTTCCCAGTACAAAACAAATAATCTGTAGGTAAAGAAACAGTAGTTAAAAATTGATTTACATTATCTTGCACACAAGTTGCATTTGGGAGAAGAGACGCTCCATGTTTAAATACTAATGCTTCTAATAATTTACTTCCTTTAATTTGTTGATGTTTTAATATTGCATTACTATGTGGAGTTATTGCATCGTATGGAGAAGATACAAATAAAATAGGTTGAGAAATATTTAAACTATGATTTTCTATTAATAGATCATGTATTTTCCCCTGCCAAGCAGAACAAATAGCATGAATATTTAAAGAAATTATATGCCCATTAAGTTCAGGAAATATTTTTTTTGAAGCTTCTTTTAATTTTACATATTCATTCCAGGTCAAATTATTTACAGGATAGTCAAGACAGTGAACCGCAAAAGTTTGAATAAATCCTGAAAAATCTCTCGAAATTGGTAATTCAATTTCTTTTTGTACTGGATTTTCTAATTGCCGGAATGCATTAGCCATTAGTTCCCAATTCTCTGCATTTGTTACCGCATATGACAAATAAGAGAGTAAATTTGCTTTAGTAATTTTAATTACATTAGAATCACTGCGAACATCATATTCATCTTTTAAATTTTGTAAAATTGAAGAAATTTTTTCAAAATTTAAACCACAATTTGCTGAGTTAAAACAAATTTCAGAAAATTGCTGAAAAGTTGTTTTGACAGCAATAGTTTCTGCTTTTACTATTTCTAGAAATGGCTTAGACAAATCAAGAACCCCATCAAGCACCATCACTCTGGTATTATGAGGGTAACGATAAGCATAGGTCGCACCAATTGAAGTTCCATAAGAAATTCCTAAATAATTTAACTTTTGATTTCCTAAAGCGACTCTCATCGCCTCTAAATCTTTAACAACATTTTCAGTATTAACGAAATCAATTAATTTTCCACTATGTTCGAAACATGATTCTCGAAGATTTTTTATCTTCGTTTGCATGTGACCAAAATTTTGTTCAGAATCAAAGAATGAAAAGACATCACTATCCAGCGAATCCTTGCATTTAATTCCAGCAGAAGCATGGATACCTCTTGGATCAAACCCAATAACATCAAAATTTTGAATAAGTTTAGGATTTAATTTTAAAACACTCCCCAAAACTGAAACACCAGAACCTCCAGGTCCACCAGGATTAAAGATCAAGTAACCTATTTTATTACTTTGATTTGGAGAATTTGCTTTTTTTAAAGCTAAATTTATCGTTTCACCATTTGGATTATTCCAATCTATAGGAACTGGAAAAGTACCGCACTCAAATTGAATACTTGCAATTAGATTTGCATGTTCCTCTGTGTTACTTTGATCCTTCTGGTCTTTGCTCACAGGAGGACACTGCCCCCAAACAATTGATTCGCTCCAAAAACTTTCATTCTTCATTTGCTCGGTAGGTTTGGAGCTTTTGTTATAATCAGAATTATTTTTTTTACCGCAAGATAAAAGAAAAAAAATTGCTATGGAAGGAAAAACTAATTTTAGCATAGTAAAACTCCTTAGTAAGATTTATTTGATTAAAATAAATCAAACAAAACTACAAATTAATATTTAAAATTTGTTAAAGATTACCAATATAAAAAATAATTATGCACTAGTATTTATTTAAAAAAAGTATTAAAAGAAATTTTGGTATGAAACATAAAAATCTAATTTACTTTTCTATTTCAATTTTATGAAATGTTAAATAGAAAATCTTGCTTATAAAAAATACAATAAAGGATTAAAGAATGCTAAAAACAACATGGAAAGTTGGGTTGTCGCTAATTTTTTTTAATAATTTTTCCTATGCAAGTCTTACACATGTCCAAGGCAGTTACTTTGAAGGAAATGGAGAAACAGTCTATTATCCGTGTACAGGAGGTGGAGAACCATTAGTGATTTTTGGCAATTTATATAGCAGTAATCATATTATTAATTCTAAAATGAAGCAGGATCCAATCTATTTAAAAAGCACTTTTGTTCAATTGCCACTAGAAGTTGCAAATTTCGCTCAGACTGTCGATTTTTCAGATAAATACTTAATAATTCAAAGCCAAAATCCAGCAACAGATGCACAATATATAAAAATAACTTTACAGAAAAAAGATGGAACCCCATTTTATATTAATACAGTCAATTTTGCATCTGTTTCATTAGAAACTGGAGAAAGATTTGTAACAAATTATAAAATAAATTTAAGTAATGCTATTGTTTTAACTCAACCAACACCTATAAGAATGTATTCTTTCCAACAAGATATAGGCATAAATGTATTTAAAAATACAAATAAAATGGAAGCTTTTCAATATACATGGAATCAAAATACTGCATGGTCAGATACTAGAAATATTCATAATTCTAAAATAAAATATAATTTTAAAGCCCAACCAACCACTACTCCAAGTGTATTTAATGGTTATGGTTTTTGGATCTGTGGAAGTGAAAATGCAAAATAGAAATGGTAAGTAAGAATAAATTAAATAAACTATTTTGGTAACTTATTATACTTTTTCAATAAAAAAAATATGCAAATATGTATTTATAAAGTAAATTCTTTACCTATAGGAGGAAATGAAAATGAACACATATCCAAGAGCTTTTTCTCATATCGGAATTACAGTTTCAAATTTAGAAAAAGCAGTTGAATTTTATGAAAATGTATTTGGCTTTTACCTCATTATGAAACCTACTATTATTGAAGAAAATTCTGAAACTGCAATAGGAATTATGTGTCAAGATGTATTTGGAAAGGGTTTTCAAAAATTTAGAATTGCACACATGTCCACTTCTGATAAAATTGGGATAGAAATATTTGAATTTCCTCAAACAAAAGATCTTCCTGTACCAAAATTCAATCCATTTCAAGTTGGTCTATTTCACTTTTGTATTCAAGATCCTAATGTTGAAGAACTTGCAGAAAAAATTATTGCAGCAGGTGGAAAACAAAGAATGCCAATTCGTTATTACTATCCAGGGAGTAAACCATATCGAATGGTTTACTGTGAAGATCCATTTGGAAACATTATTGAAATATACTCACATAGCTATGAACTTGTTTATTCTTCTGGCGCTTATAGCTAGTGAATATACATTAATTTTAAAGGAATAAATAAAACTAAAATATCACTAAAATTTAACTAAACACTTTTATTTACAGTTTAAATTAATATTAGAGTAACTAGCATTCAATAAAAACTGAGTTACACTATTATTCAAACATTTATCAGCACTTGAAGACAAGAATAAGCCATGTTTGACATCTTTTGATTCTAAAATTTGACTGCCTTCAATTTGCTTTTGTTTTAATTTAGCATTGATATGTGGGGTATTAGCATCATTTTCTGATGAAACAAGTAAAGCCTTTTGCGGTATAGTTACTTTATGTTCTGTAAGAAGTGGTTTAGAAGCTGAATTTTCCCAGCCAGAACATACTCCCACTGTTTGTAAAATATTTATATTTCCATCAAAAATTGGGAGAATATCATTGGCAATTTTTCTGAGCTGAGAATATTTATCCCAATTTATATTAAATTTTGGATAGTCTGCGCAAGTAACTGCATAGTAAGGAATAGCTACAGACCTAAATTTATTGTAACTAAAATCAAAAATATTGTTTATTTTAAAAGGAGGATTAATTTCTTTAAATGCAATTAAATTTGAAGCAATATTATCCCATCTACTTTCACTACTCAAGTTATAAGAAATTATAAACAATATTTCACTTTTAGTTAAAACTTTTTCTTCACCATTTAGATTGTAGTGATATTCATTTTTTAAATTACTTAAAATTTCATTTATTTCTTTACGAGATAAACCACACTTTGGATTATTTTCACAATAATCAAGAAATTTATCATAAACTGTTTTTAAAGCAGATATGTCATTTTTGACAATTTCCTCTAGCGCTAAGGAACGATCTAGAACTCCATCTAAAACAAGTGCTCTTGTATTGTTGGGATATCTATGCGCATAAGTTGCAACAACTGCAGTACCATAAGAAACTCCATACAAAGTTATTTTATCTTCATTTAATGCAACTCTGATAGCTTCTAAATCTTTTACTACACTTTCAGTATTTATGTAATTCAATAGATTGCCACTTTTATCAACACAAGATTGTCTTAATTCTTGTACATTTTTTTGCAACAAAAGAAACTGTTCTTCAGACTTTGGAATAAAAGGTGAAATTTTTTCAATATCTTGAAAGCAAGACAGTGGTGCTGAATTTCCAATGCCTCGTGGATCATAAGAAAAATGATCAAATTTATCTTTCAGTTCCCAATCTGCACTAAAATAAATCTTTTTAAAAAAATCTAAACTAGGAGCACCTGGACCTCCACCAATAGAAATTAGCGTGCCAATTCTTTTATCTTGCTTTGAAGCTTTCACTCTTTTTAATGACAATGCAATTTTTTTACCGTGAATGTCATCCCAATCTAATGGCACATTTAAGGTACCACACTCATAAGGTGTTGTATCAGGCAAACTACAATCTAAAGGAATTTCGTTACCTTTCGATGAAGTAACCTTATGATCATTTTGTTGGTTATAAGAACAAGACTTCCAGCTTATTTTTTCATATTTATAATGATCACCATCGGCAGAATTTTTTTGCTTGCAAGAAATAACAGATATTGCTAATAGAACGCCACACACTAAATTAATATTTTTCATAACTTCACAATCCTTAAAAAAGAAATATTTTTTATCTAAAAATATTTCAAAGTCAATAAATACATTTTTATTGACTTTGAAGAACTCAATTACATAATTTATAAATTATTTTTTTAGATAATAAGACTGTGAATTCTTAAAAAGATGGAACTAGGAATGAAATAACTGCAATTGATTTTTTTGAATATTTTCTGCAGTATGAATAGCTGCTTTAATAGAAATATCTACAGATGATTGCACGCTGTCATGTAACAAAGCTTCGTCTTTACATCTTGCCGCAGCAACAGCACAAATACTAGTTGCATGTAACCCATAAACATTGGCCATCTTAAATAAAGTACCAGACTCCATTTCAAAATTTAAAATATTTAAATTTTGATATTCCTTTAACATCCCAACATGACTTTTCAATAAATTTGGGTTAACGCTATCGTAACGTTCTTGACCTTCATAAAAAGTATCAACTGAGGCATTTAAACCAAAGTAAACATCTTTGTGTAATTTTTTTGCTTCATAGTAAACATCGGTAGACAATAACGCCGAAGCAGCAGCAGGATAGTCTCTAGGAGCAATATCATTTGCCGCACCCTGCTTACAAAGCGATGCAAAATTAACAATTATGCTGCCCACCCCAATATAAGGCTGAATAGACCCCGTTGTTCCTATTCGAATAAACACTTTAACGCCTGCCTGTGCTAACTCATTTACAACAATACTCGTAGAAGGAGCTCCCATACCTGAAGTAGCAGCAAGAATAGGCATGCCTAAAGCAGTTTCACCAGTAAAACAATATAAGCCTCTATTATTATTAATTTTTACAGAATTTTTGAGATACGTTTGGGCAATTACCTCTGTTCTAGCAGGATCTCCTGATAACAGACAAATGGTTATGTTTTTGTCTTTTAAATAGTCTTTTTCAAAGTTTAAATGATTTAAATTCATAATTTATAGTCCAACTTAAAATGTTTCACTTTAGCCAACTTTAGCTTTAATAGCTTCTTTTAAAAAAGTCTAATTTTCTTGCATTGAATATATTCCATTGAATTTTAATATATATTTAAGCTATTTATAATAAACTCTACTAAATAAATGATTTACAAATTTGACAGATAAAGCTAACCTAAAAATTCCATTCACAACTTTGAATGCGAGGTTCATTATGGGAGCAAAATCTTTTTTATTGTCAGGCGACTTAGCTGTTATCAGTCGAAATATGAGTAATGGTAAGGCTTTTATTACTGTTCTATGCAATGGATTACTAAAGGGAAGCTCAAAAAGCCAAGATACTGGAAGAACAATTTGTGTAGAAGGGGATGAAAAAAATATTCTTTTTGCACCAGTCCCTTACACCCTTGTGCCTACTCCACCAAATGCTCCAGGATCTCCAGGATCGGTACTCTGTAAAGTAAAAGAACTCCATAGCAGTCATATTTCCAAAATTGCAAAAGCAGGTGCTAATAAAATTCTCTACATAGGTTCAAGTAGCTATGATGTTGAATTCCAAGTAATAGTACCAGCAACTCAAGTTTCACCGGCTGGAGCGCCAATCCCAGACACTAATCTTTCTTATACCGGCACAGGTACTTTCAAAGCAATTTCTTCGCATAATGCCACAGAAAAATAGTTTGAGACTAAAAAGAGTATAAATAATTCTTCTGCAACACCGAAAAACAAAAATATTAAGAAATTGCGTTAGATTTGCAGAGGTATTAGAATGAATACTTTAATATATGACGACACTCTTCAGCAATGGATTATCAATCGCCCTGTTAATGAAGGCGATATAATAGAAAAATACAATAAAGAAGCAGAAATTTGGGAACGCTATAAAGTTATGCGTGACAAAAAAGGGAACTGGCATTTACCGAATGGGGAATTATTTAATATCAGTTGGATAGTTCGCAGACCTTGAGAAGTTTATTTTAAAGAAAAATAAATCATTCAAACCAGTTACTACCCTCTCACCAATTACATTTCATCCGGCAAGTAAAGTTCTTCACCATTGCGCATCACAGTGATTGTTACATTACCTTTGCGATAAATTTTTGTTCCATCAGGTTTTACTTCTAATAAAACTCTATCTTGAGTATCTTTTAACCAAGCCACATATTCCTTTGGTGAAAGATCTTTTGTATCTATTTTTTTATTTTCTTCTTTTTGTATGTTTTCAGTTGAGTCATTTGTTGTTAGTTTTTTTTCTTCAACTTGTCTCTCTGCACTTTTATTTTTTTCTTCTAAAGCAAGAATATCATTTGCCTTTAAAGGCTCACGCACAAAATGCCCTTCATCTCTATTTCTGGTAATATAAAAAGAAAGAAATGCTAATAATGATATAATAGAAAATATTATAATAACTTGTTTGCGACTCATGATCCCACCCATAAAATATGACTAAATGACTTTGTTTTTCTGTTTAATTTTACGATTACTAAGTTACTTCCAATATTTTTAACGTCACATTTATCAGCAATAAATTCTCCATTAGAAAAGCACTTAGAATATAAAAGAGTAGCTGTCTGAATATATGGAAGCAATTTATTGTGATCTAATAAAACTTCTTTCAGAAGATCTGGATTTACATTTAAAGCTTCTAAAAGAATAAATGCCGCTTCGGTTTCAGATATTTTTTTATTATTTTGTTGTTGAATTAAAGTTAAATATTTTTCTAATGCCTCGACACTAAGTAGTGGATAATTTGGTTGAGTCTCGTCGAGCCAAGAAGTTAATTTACCTACATGCTCCCAACCTATTTTTTTAAACTGTTGATCATAAACTTTTGATAACACAGAATGGTACTTTAAATCTGGTGTAAGATTATTCATTCTATCTGATAAGTATTGTTCTAACCCAATAGTAATAAATGCTGTAGTGACATCACCTAAAAAATTATCGTTTTTGCAAGTTAACAAATTGTCATTTGTATACTTCAAAATGCTATTTGACAATCTTTCAATTTCTTCGGCGTTTAAGGTATACATTCCATTAGGCTTAAAATGTTCCGTTAAAGTAATGCGATCAGCAGGTAACAACGTTTTGAACCAGCTATTAAAACAACCTTTAATATTTCTGCCAAGATCGTTACTGACATTAAAATAGACTGATAAATTATTATAAACAAATCCTGAGTTCTGAAGTCTTTTTGTTAACCAAGTATCTAAATATAAATATTCTTGATCAGTAAAATTTCTGTTTAAAGAATTAACAAATACTACTTTATTTAAGGCATTTGTTGTTCTAAAGCCACCTTGCACCAAAGTAACAATAGAGCTTTGTGCATAACATGTCATTGAAATTAAAAGTTGGAGAAAAAGGATTTTCTTAAACATAAATATTTACCTATATTATTGAAAAGGACTTCAATTGAAGTCCTTTTCTTATGAATTAAAGATCTTCTGGTAAGATATTTCCGTCTTGAGAAGTTGGAGCATTTGTATTTCTGTTGATTCCGCATTGAACTGCATCTTGTGTTGTTACACAAGATTGAGACTGTTTTGCAGACTGCGTAGCATCCGCTAATGGTTTTGCTGTAGCAAATTCGCCTTCACTACACGCTCTATATGCTTGTGACTTCACATTCCAAACAAAACAAATGCTAGTTGGTATGGACAACTCTAGTTTAGTAGCTGGTGTAGAAACGATATCTTTTTGGAATTTAACACCGCTAATTCCAGATACATCTTGAACTTGTGATTGCCAGTAATAATTAGGACGTTTCACTAAAGCTTGAGTAGCTGTCGTTCCCCAACCAGATTGTTGATATGCTTGGAATACATTTTGATAACCATTAGATGGTGTTGTTCTATCAAATACTTGCGTTTGTTGCACTTGTTGCCAGTATTGTCCCTTGTCTTTTGGTGAAAGGTACGATTTTTGGAATTGTAAACCACCTAAATATTGTTCGACTTCTTGTTGTGCTGCATGTTGGATATAGCCTTTATCCCCAGCTTGCACTGTAACTTGGCACGGACTTTGTTGTTGCCCTTGTTGTACAAATAGGTTTGAAAGAGTGTTATCATTGAAAACTGCTACTTGTTGGTTAATAACATTTCTGTCTTTTACAACCATTCCTGCACCAAAGTTACAAGTCACATTTCCTTTTGAAACTGGAATTTGTTGTGAAACAACCCCTTTAATTGCAATTGGTGGAATAAATGGAGGTAAATTACGCGCAAACGCAACAGCTCCGTTTGTTGTTAAATCAAAGTTAAACGTTGCACCTGTTAAAGTTCCGCCCCCTTTTAAAGAAGCAAAAATTGGGATACCAGCACGTTGGCTCTTCACACCATTTGCGTCATATTGCAGTTCTGTTAGTGATTCAAAGACAAGACTTGTTACAGGAACTACAGAGATTTTTACAAATGGAGCATAATTTGCTTTATATGTTTTAATTTTTGTTAATTCATCCGCAGTGAAACCTGCATAAATATTTCCTGTAATTAAACCACCATTAGATGAACTTAATTCAACTAATTTTTGGCTTAATCTATTTTGTCTATCGATTATACTTTCATTATGAAATAATGGAAATTGAATTCCTGCACTTGCAAAAAATGTAGATATGTTTGAATAAATGGCATTTAAAACGCCAGCTGGAATTGATTTTTCAAAAGCAGCTGCATTATTTTCAGCAGTCTTTTGTCTATCTTGTGCTTTTCTTAGATATTCTTGATAAATTGCAAGATTAGGATCTCTTGGGTTTGTTTTGATAGTATTATCAATAATATTTTGCAAATCAGTTACAACTTTTCTTACATTAAAGTATTCTTCCGTAGTCATATTTGAAAGTTTAATACTTGTATCAGAAATTTGTGATGCACTAGATATTGCAACTTCATTTTTAATAAAAGTTGCACCAATACCTTCAGCATTTACCGATGCTTTAAATTTTGGAACATAATAATATTGAGAATTATCTGAGCTATCTTGATAAACTGGAATACTAACGACAAAATCAATAGCTGATTTGTCACCTTGTTGCATAGTTTGTTGGGTTGGTAAAGGTAAAATAGTTGAATCTGTTTTAGGTAACGCGAAAGTAGCTAATGGAATCATTCCCGCAATCACACTTAACAATGATTTACAATACATAATTACTCCATATAAGTTAATGGTTATTCACGGACAAGGAAACAGCTTTTGAAAATAAATTTATGGTTTTAATTTTATTTCTAGATAGCACAAATAGTTATTTATATCAACATGTTAAAAAGTTTTTTTTTGCAATTTATTTTTTATCTAGATGAAAAAGAGGTATAATGTTTTTTGGAATGAATTTAATTTTACAATATTTTCAAAAAATTTAGAATTTTATTTTTTTATCTATGAAAATAAAAAAGCAGTCAATTAATATTGACTGCTTTAGTTTGGAATAATCGTATCAAAGAACTATTACACTTGAGTTAAAATTTCTTTTAATGCTTTTGATCCATCAGTAACTTGTTCTGTGCTGCAACTAAATGCAAATCGAATTGCGTTAGCACAACTAACACCAAAACTATCACCAGGCGCACTTCCAATTCCACGTTCAGCTAGATAATCAGATAATTGCGCTACTGAACGAATTTGAAGTTTTTGGAGTAATGAAGTTTCTACTTCACACCATAAGTAAAATGCGCCTTGTGGTTTGAAAGGTAACAAACCAGGAATTTCGCTAATAGTATTGAACATTATTTCTCTGCGTTTTCTATACTCAGTAAGCATAAAATTTAAGTGATCGCGCGGACCAATCACAGCAGCTAAAGCGCCCCATTGTGCGATGCTATTAATTCCGTTAACAGTACAACGTAACAATTTTGGAATTCTTTCAGCAAGTAGTTTATTTGTAGAAACAATATATCCTACTCGCAATCCACTCATTGCATGTGATTTAGAGAATGAGTAAATAGAAACAGCTTTTTCATAACCGTTTAATCCGCTTGCTGCTGAATAGTGTTCTCCTTCATATACAAGATCTTCATACGCTTCATCACAAACTAACCAAAGTCCTCTTTCAGCTGCTAGGTTAGCAATTTTTTGTAATTCTTCTTTCGGAACAATTGCGCCTGAAGGATTTTGTGGAGAATTGATAAAAATTGCTTTTGTTCTTGAAGTTATTTTACTAATTATATCATTGTAGCTGTATTGATAATTATTTTGTCTGTTTAAAGGAACAGAAACAGTAACACCACCAGCTAAACGAATATTTTCCCCAATTTCAGTCCACAAAGGCTCAGGAACAATAACTTCATCGCCTTGCTCTAGCATGCATTGGAAAACAACATAAAGAGCGTGCATTGCACCATTAGTAACAAAAATATCTTTTTCTGTTACGTTAATTTTATTTTGAACATGCAGTTTATTTGCTAAAGCTTTTAGAAGCTCTGGAATACCATTGTTAGGAATGTAATGCGTTTTTCCATCACGAAGTGCTTTTTCAATAGCTTCAGTTATATTTGGTGCAATTGAAAAACTAGGATCTCCTGACTCTAATCTATAAACTTTTTTTCCTGTTGCTTGTAATTTTAGAAGTTGTTCTCTAATTTGAACAATTTTGCCGAAGCTTATGGAGTCAAGACGATTCATTATTAACCTCTTCATTTTTTCAAAAAAAACATAATAGAACCCTTGAAAGACAACCAGAAGGAGGCTGTAAAGTCAAGAAAAATCGTGAAATATTTGTAACTTACTAAAAAAAATACATCTTTCTTAAAGAAAGAGAAGCCCATTTCTTTTTGAAAAGTAGTCTAAATATTTCATAATTTAAGGAAAAACATTGTTTTTTATAACACGCTATAATTATTGTATATTTTAAAATTTATTACATAATATTCAATTTTTTCTAATTTACCAATTTCTTTCTTCGATAAGTGCTGCATAGGTCACGGAACTACCAAGGATAACAGGTAAATGGCCTATTTGTTTGCAAAGTATCAAAGGTTGATACCGCAAACGCCCCGCAATCAACAAATGCGGTTTCTGGCAATCAAGGAGGAATATTTTATGGGTTTACGTATTAAAACCAATGTAGAATCCCTTACTGCACAACGTTTTTTATCAAACAATAATGCAGATATGACTTCAAGCATGGAGAAATTATCTTCTGGTTTAAGAATAAATAAATCAGCAGATGATGCTGCAGGACTTGCTATTTCTGAAGGCTTAAGAGCAAAAACAAGAAGTTTAATGCAAGCAAAACGAAATGCAAATGATGGAGTTTCTTTAGTGCAAGTTGCTGAAGGCGGACTAAATGAAACAACAAATATTTTAATTCGGATGCGTGAATTAACAATGCAATCTGCTAGTGATACAGTAGGACCTCAAGAACGTGAATATATTAACAAAGAATATCAGCAGTTAACTGAAGAAATTGATAGAATTTCAGAAACTACAGAATTTAATGGAAGAAAATTATTATCACCGCAAGCCTCTGAAGAACCAATAACTTTACAAGTAGGCTATAACGGAACAGCAAATGACATTTTAACTTTGCAATTTGGTGAAGAGTCTACAGGAATAAATTCTGAAACTTTAGGATTAAAAGATACTTCATTAGCAGGGGAAGATCGCGAATCAATAGCGGCAAATTTAAATACAATTGATTCTAGTTTAAATTTAGTAGCATCAACAAGAGCAACTCTTGGAGCAACTCAATCAAGATTAAATTCAGCAATAAGTAACATTTCTATAAATACAGAAAATATGTTGGCAGCAAATAGTCGTATTCGTGATACGGATTTTGCAGAAGAAACAGCAAGATTATCACAAAGCAGAATTTTATCCCAAGGCGGATTGGCCATTTTAGCACAAGCAAATCAAAGACCAGAAATGGCTCTTTCATTGTTACGTTAATTATATAAAGGGATAAAATTATGGGACTTAGAATTAAATCAAATATAGATAGCATGATGGCACAAAGGCAATTAAGTGAAAATCAAGATGAACTTAGTAATAGTTTAGAAAAATTATCCTCTGGTTTGAGAATAAATAAATCTTCTGATGATGCTGCTGGGTTGGCTATTTCAGAAACAATGCGTGCAAAAATAAGAAGTTTTGGTCAAGCCAAACGGAATGCATCTGATGGAATTTCTTTTTTACAGACTGGCGAAGGTGGATTGAGTGAGCTAAATAATATTATTATTAGAATGCGAGAACTGACAACTCAAGCTGCTAGTGATACTATTGGAGAAACTGAACGAGGTTTTTTAAACAAAGAATTTCAGGAATTAGGTAAAGAAGTGAATAGAATTAAAGATCAAACTGAATTTAATGGAAGAAAACTTTTGTCCCCAGAAGATCAACGTGACATAAATGTTCAAGTTGGTGTTAATTTTAGAAATGTTGCAGGCGAAACGAATGAAGAAAATGAAGTAATTACCCTTAAATTTGATGATTTAACCGAACTTAGTGAATCCTTAGCAAATTTAACAGAATTAAGTATTGAAGGAGAAAACGGAAGAGAGCTTGGTGGTGGAAGTACTGAAGATATTTTTTCTGCTCTTGATGATTCGATGCTTAAAGTAACAAGAACAAGAGCAACACTAGGAGCATTGCAAAGCAGACTAAACTCTACTATTACTTCAATTGATATTGGGAGTGAAAATTTAAGCGCAGCCCAATCAAGAATTAGAGACGCTGATTATGGTTTAGAATCTGCAAAATATGCGCAAAGCAAAATTTTAGTTTCTGCAGGTACTTCAGTTCTAGCACAAGCAAATCAAATTCCTGATTCTGTGTTACATTTACTTAGATAAGTGGAGATAAATTGATGGCTTTAGAAATAAAGCAAGGATTAAAAACAACTCAAAAGCTATCTCTTTCGGCAGAATTAAAACACTCCATTACAATTTTAACTTTGGGACGTTTTGAATTAGAAAAACTAATTACTGATGAATTAGAAAAAAATCCTTGCCTTATCGGTGTTTCAGCAAAAGAAGAAAAAGAGTATAGCCATCATTATGATGAATTAAAAAGAGCATTACAAAACTCTTATAATCAAAATGACTATACAGAAAGATATAATGACATTAAAATTACTGAAGAAATATCTCCAAATGAAATGCGGAAAGAATTTGCTGATTCATCTCTAATACAGTCATTACACTTATTTATTGAAAATCAAATTTCTATTATGCGGCTTAGCGACTATGAAAAAGATTGTGTTTTTACAATTCTCCAATATATCGATGATAATGGCTTTTTAAATACTGATTTAAATACCATAGCAAGTAATCATGAAATTCATTTTGATGATATCGCTTTTGCTTTGGAAACTGTGCAAAAATGTGAACCAACTGGGATAGGCGCACAAAATTTACAAGAATGTCTTTTGTTGCAATTTAAAAAATTAAACAAAAAACCAAAATTTGTAGAAAATATTCTTACAAAATATTGGAATGAATTTCAGAAACAAAATTTTTTAAAAATTGCAAAATCTGAAAAAGCAACCTCAGAAGAAGTAAAAGAAGCATTTCGTTTTATTAAAAATAATTTTGATCCTAAACCTGCAAGACAATTTGGCCAACAATCTAGTCAAATTATTATTCCAGATGTCTATGTTTTTAAAAGAGATGGAAAATGGATTTGCAGCACCAATGATAATGGTTTACCAAGAATAAAACTATCGAAAAAATATTCTAATTTAATAAAAACATTAAAAAATGAGATAAATGAAGGGCAATATAAAGAAACATTTAAATACATAAATGAAAATGTGAAATCAGCTAAATGGCTAGTTAAATCTTTAAAAGAAAGAGATAAAACTATAATTAAAGTGGTTGAAAGTATCATAAAATATCAGGAAGAATTTTTTGAGCATGGTCCCGAGCATTTAGCTCCAATGACTTTAAAAACTGTTGCCAATGATCTCGATCTCCATGAAAGCACAATTTCTAGAGCAACATCTGATAAGTATTTGTATTCACCTAGAGGAATTTTTGAGCTTCGGTATTTTTTTAATGCAGCAATAGAAAATAACTCGGGACAAGAAATGGCTAATGAAGCAATTAAACAAATGGTAGCGGAACTTATTAAAAATGAAGATAAAAAAAGCCCCTTGTCCGATCAAGAAATTTCCGAGAAAATACAAGAGCATAAAGGGATAAAAATCGCACGCAGAACAGTCTCCAAATATAGAGAATCACTAGGAATTATGTCTTCTTCAAAAAGAATTCAACGCTTTTAACCCCTTATAATTTAAGCCTTGCTTGTGAATTTAAAACAAAGTAATATAAAATAAATATTGCAGTAATCCTTTTCAGTACTGTAATATATGGGTGGTTTTTCTGTTAAATCACTTTATTTCTGCTTCAGCTTTCACTCTTAAAGGAGGCTCCATGCAAGTAGAAGTTCATTTCGTAAATTTCCCTAAATCACATCATGTTAAAGAACTTGTAGCGCAACGTATTCAAGATTGTGTTACAAAATTTTCTGCAAATACTTTTAATGTTCACGCCTATTTTAGTGTGGACGGCATAGTACATCATGTGAAATTAGCATTAAATGCTGGGAAAAATAATATTTGTGTTAATGCTTTTGCTAACGATGTTGCCCACAGCATTGATAAGGCTCTTGATAAACTAGAATCTGCTTTGAGAAAAATTTCTAAGCGAAAAATTCACAAAAGAATAGAATTTTCTTCTGTTGAATCTTCTTCAGACTACAACGTAATAAATCTTAGAAAATACAAACGTTATGCAGGTATGCAAGAAAATATTTTTGATAAATTTGAAACGCACTATGTTTCTAATTTTGAAGACCAAGTTCGAAAAGAAAAAGTAGTTAGAAATAAAACTAAGAAAAAATCATCAACTCAAAAAGGTCGTATGCGGAAAGCGAGTTAATACTCTAGGTTTGAATTTCTTGATTGATTTGTAGAGGTGGAATTCTTTTTTAAGACTTTCCACCTCTTTTTTTGCTTCCTATAAATTATAAGCTAATATAGAAATTGACAGCGGATTTATTTTTTCCTATGAAAGTGAAATAGGGTAAAAGTAGCCATAAATGTTTCAAACGTTCATTTTACAGCGGAAATTTAAAATGACACTTCCAAGCATCCGCAATCTTATACAAGAACAATCAGGAAATTTATTTCTTCATTCTAAAGTTAAAGATGATTCTCTGAGAGAAATTTCAGAGGTGATTTCACTTGCAAAAAAAAATATTGATAAAATGGAAATATATACTTCATTGCGGGAAAGAGAAGCAAAAGCCAGTACTGGTGCCGAATTTGGTGTTGCATTTCCACATGCTTATTCTACAAAAGTAAACGAAACAGAATTGTTTCTTTTTATATCAAAAGAGGGGATCCCTTTTGAGGCTTTTGATCAACTTCCAACAAAAATATTTTTTGTTATTTTATCTCCAAAATATCCTAAAGTGCCTAAAATTTCTAACCTCAATATAATTGCTAATATTTGCAGAATTATGAAAAGTGAAGTAATTAGAAATAGGATACTTTCAGCAAACAACTTAGAAGAAATTTTGCTGTGCTTGGAGCCTCAATGACAAATGATTCTAACGCAAAACAAACTACCCCGAAAAAAAATGTAATTATTATTTCTGGTCTTGCGGGATCTGGAAAAACAATCGCAATTCATGCTCTAGAAGACTTAGGTTATTATTGTATTGACAATTTGCCAGCTGTTCTTTTGCAGTCTTTTGCTGATTCTATTGCTGGAAATACTTTAAAAGCGACACATATTGCCCTAGCTTTAGACTCTCGTGACACCGACAATCCAGTTACCTTTGAAAAAATATATCCTTTATTATTAAACTCTTGTAATCTTACAGTTTTATTTTTTAAAGCCACTAACGATGTCATCATGCGTCGTTTCAGGGAAACCAGAAGACAACACCCATTAAGCAAAGCAAATCCTCTGTCTAATTTGCACGATATTATTGAACTAGATGAAAAAACACTCGAACCTATTTTTCAGTTGGCGAATAGAACCATTGATTCTACTCACTTATCTTCGCAAAATTTAAAAAAATTTATTTACAATCAATTCTCAATTTCTGGAAATCAGGGACATTTACTTTTGAACATTGTCTCTTTTGGATTTAAACATGGCACACCTTCAGATCTGGATACATATTTTGATGTACGGTGTTTTAAAAACCCCCATTATGACCCTGAAATCAAGCATTTGACAGGTCTGACAAAAGAAATTAAAGATTATGTGTTTAGCGATCCCAATGTTGAGCTTTTTATAAACAAAGTTACTAATTTGATTAACTTTTTTTATCCCTTATACTTAGATGAAGGAAAGCATTATTTTTCAATAGGAATTGGTTGTACCGGTGGGAAACATAGAAGTGTAGCCATAGCTGAAGAGCTCGCAAGTATTTTTCGCAAACAAATTCCACTTGTAACTATCGAACATCGCAATATAGATAAAGATTAGTCGCTATCTTCCTCTTGACCAATGCGTTTTCTGTTACAACTTATCGTTTAGGAGTGCAGTTTTAAATACTGCTATGATTTTAAATGTTGAAAGGATAAGCAAATGTCAGACTTAGTGTATAAAATAACAGAACATAATTTTCAAACTGAAGTATTGGAAAGCAAAATCCCAGTACTTGTTGACTTTTGGGCAGATTGGTGCGGACCTTGCAAATCATTGGAACCAGTTTTGGAACAAATTGCACAGGAACAAAAAGGAAAAATTAAAATTTGTAAAGTGAACGTGGAAGATAATCCTCAATTAGCAGCAAGCTTTAATATTCGGAATATTCCATTTCTCGCTTTTGTAAAAGACGGTCAAAAAGTAGCAGAACTTGTTGGCAACCAACCTAAACAAGTTATTATGAACCAAATTAATGCATTGCAATAAAAATGAGTGACTCTAAATCGAATTTTTTTCAAAATGAATTCTTTTTATTAAATTACTTATTAAAGGAACAGATTTTTAACTACAAATCTGTTCCTTTAATTATTTCTATTGATGAAGTTGGAAGAGGTTGCGTTGCCGGATCAGTTGTAAGTTGTGTAAGTTTGTGGGCAGACCTCAGTGCTTTTCAGAATTCACTTTCTAAAAATTATAAAAAACATTGGTTGCATTTAATTAATGACAGCAAAAAGCTAACTGAAAAAAAGCGCCAAGAATGTTTTGATATTATTTTGCGTGACTATGAAATAACTTTTCAAGAAATAATATGCGGTAAGAATAATAATATTGAGTCCTTTCAAGCCTTATCAGAATCAAAAAACAAATTACATTTTAAAGCAGAAGAATTTTCAACTGAAAACATTCCAAAATACAAAAGTAACTTAGAATGTTTGCAATTTATCATTGGACAAGCATCACCATTAGAAATTGATACTTTAAATATCTGGAACGCTGTACAATTATCAGTTGGTAGAGCTCTTATAGAATTACAAAAGTATGTTAAAAATAATTTTCCATTTCTAACAGATCATTTATCAAATGCTTTAATATTAATGGATGGAAAGCATTTTCTAAAAGTACCTCAAGATTTTTCCCAAAATTTACAAGTTACCGTAACAAAAGCTGATGGAATATTTGTAAGCGTAGGACTCTCAAGTATAATTGCAAAGGTTTTTCGTGATACACAAATGATTCAGCAAGATAAAAAATTTCCTCTCTTTGGTTTTGCTAAACATAAGGGGTACGGTACTGCTAGCCACCTCAATTTAATTCAATCCCATGGAATTTGTGAAATTCATAGGAAAAGTTTTTTAGCAAATCATCTCCATTCAAACTTATAATTCCTTCATTTTATTAGATACCCTGCAAAAAAACTAAAGAATTTCTTTCTAAGTCCGAAGTGCCTAGTACAAAGGACAAAAGTAACGTGAGCTAAAGGATTGAGGTAACAAATGGTGTCAAAAAACCCTGCACAATCTAATCCAGTAGATGTCTCTTATGAGCTCTATAAGGAGCTTGCAGGAGAAATTTGCGCTCCATTAGATGATTTTGATTTAACAATAGATCTACGTTACGAACTTTATACAAGTAAGTTAACATATTTATATAATATTCAAGAGCAATGTTTTCGTTGCATAAATTCACAAGAAGAATGCAATTCTTATACTCAGGAAGATTTAGTTAATATTCAAAATGCAATTGAAGTCACAAAAGAATTTATCCGTCAAACAATCAGAGAATCACTTCAAAATGGTTTAACTATAGCAGAAAAGAAGGCTCTTGATGCTTCCAGAAATAAATACAATTCTTGAAGTATTTGAGCGTATGTCTCTTGATGACAAAGTTTATTTTAGCTTTCCAAATGAAGAGGACATACAGGTTTGTATTTTATTCAATAAAAAACCAGATAAAAGGAATTGGAGTTTGTGGTTTGCTATGAATGAAGAAGCCTCCAAACAAACTTTATCAGTCCAACATCTCCAACAAGTGCTAAAAGCATTTAAAATTAATGAAAAAATTTTCCTGAAAGAAATAGCTGATGTATTATTACTTCAAGCTGCTTATGCAGATGAGTTCATCCGCCAAATATCAGAAGTGTTAGGAAAAGAAGCCGTGCAAAAGTCCATTCTTCAAACTCAAAATTTTATGGATGAGTTAGCAGAAAAAATAAGAAGTTTAATTCCTCCTGATAATGAAAAAAGTATTGAAGAAAAAAAACAACAAAAGGCAAAAAATAAAAATAAATTTAAAATTGTAAAGTAAAAAAGTATGACTGATACTGAAAACAAAAGTGAAAAATATAATAAATTGGATTTATGGGATACGAAAACTATTTTAGATACAATTCTCGAATCGCAATTAAATGCTATAGCTTCAATCAAACTTATTTCAGATGAATTAGAACTTACAGTAACTAAAGCTGTTCCTTTACTAGAAGCAGGTGGTAGACTTATTTTTGCCGGAGCGGGAACCTCGGGGAGAATAGCTGCACAAGAATGCGCAGAACTCTATCCCACTTTTTCATGGCCAAAGAATAAAGCCCATTTCTTACTCGCTGGTGGGCAAAAAGCATTTTCTGAAGCCATCGAAAATGCTGAAGATAATATTGCGCAAGGGGAACATGATGCGGAAAAACTTAAACCAACAGCTAAGGACATATTTATCTGTTGTGCAGCCAGTGGGCGCACTCCCTATACTCTAGGTGTGATGCGGACGGCTAACCTTTCAGGATCATTGACAATTGGAATTTCATCGGTAGCTCAATCCCCACTTTTAAACGAAGCTAAGATTAAATTAAATGCCAAAACAGGGGCTGAAGTGATAGCAGGCTCAACCCGAATGAAAGCAGGTACTGCCCAAAAAGTAATATTAAATATGTTAACAACGAGTATAATGATCCGGTTAAATAGAACTTATGACTCATATATGATTGATTTAGTTGCAACAAATGAAAAATTAAATAGTAGAGCGATAAAAATTGTTGCCGGTATTTGCAATGTTACAACTGAATCTGCAAAAGAGTCCTTGGTTATTTGTAAAGGGAAAGTGAAATTGGCATGCGTTTATCTAAAATATAAGGACTTAAAAACAGCAGAAGAAATTCTTCTCGAACATGCTGGAAATCTAAGAAAATGTCTAGAATAAAGCCCACTTAAAAGATAGATTTCCTTTTAGAACCACTTAATTTTTTAAACATGCAAGAATTCTTTCAAGAAATAGTATTATTTGAATTCAACTTTTAAATGATTATGATAAGCCTACTGGTGACTCTTTTTGGGAGAAGAACATATGCGAGAACATTCTTTATTCGATCTTCTTGTTTTATCTTTAGGAAATGCGGCTCTAGTAGGATTAGGAATCGTCCCAGAGCCTGGAACAAATACAACTAGAAAAGATCTTGAATCGGCTAAATATAACATTGAGTTGCTCGAAACTTTGCAGAAAAAAACTAAGGGTAACCTTTCACAAGCTGAAGATGAAATGCTAGCTAGCCTTCTTTATGACCTACGATTAAAGTATGTTGAAGCTAAGAAGTAACCATGCTATCCTATAAGGGTGTCATTGAAAAAAAAAATGATACGCTTATTATAAGCATATCATGCGGGCTGAACGACCTCACCGCCATTCAGCCCGCTGGTTAGTTTATGAAACTTATTCTTCCTTTCACAAGAAGGAAGAGTTCACACTACATGTGAACTAAAACTAGTTAGAGGGCATTTTGCCCGAAGATTTTAGCGAATCGACCTTTATACTCAATAAAATTGGTGGAAAGATCGGTTTGTTTCTTTTTTTATCCAAATAAAAAGGTAACTATTATGTCTGTTGAAACAAACTCTCCCATTCCAATTACCTCAATCGGTCACGAAAAGCTGAAAGAAGAATTGAAAAGATTAAAAACCGTAGATCGTCCTAAAGTAATATCTGAAATAGCTGAAGCCAGAGCACTTGGAGATCTATCTGAAAATGCTGAGTATCATGCCGCTCGAGAAAAACAAGGATTTATTGAAGGCCGCATTATGGAACTCGAAGATAAATTAGGCCGAGTGCAAGTGATTCAAATCGGCAAAGGAAAAACAGATAGAGTTGTGTTTGGTGCTTTGGTTTCCTTAGTTGACGTTAGTGACGACTCTAAGGGAGAAGAAAAATGCTATCGTATTGTTGGTGATCTAGAAGCTGATATAAAAAATAACGCAATTTCAATTTCAAGCCCTCTTGCAAAATCACTCATTAATAAAACCATTGGTGATATTGTGACAGTAAATCTTCCAAGGGGAGAAAAATACTATGAAGTAAAAGACATTCAATTTACTGAATAGAAGTTACCTAATAACTATCTCCTTTTGTTTATTTATCTTTTCGGCAATACCGAACTAATAGCTTGATTGAAATCTCCAATTTGTAACGTTAAACCGAGTGCTACAAAATAACTTTCGTTTTCAAGTCCAATAGTATTTAAATAAGTGTTTGAAGAACCGTTGTTTAAAATGATCAAAGATTGTTTTCTCCACCCCCCCTGAAAGGTGATGGCTTTATTCCTCGTCACAAAATAATCAAGCCCAACAAAAGCTGAAAACATGTCAGGTACTGGAGAAATCATTTTATCATTCCCTGAATTTGTAGTGATTTTCATTTCAGGATACCAAGTAGCTCCATACTCAAAACCTGAGAGCAAACGAAAATGCTGTCCCATATTTGCAACCAACCCACCTAGTAATGTTGGAAATAAGACTCCATAGCCTTGACTCAATTTGCCATAGGACTCAACTTCAGAAAGAATCCCAGCAGTTGTGCCGATAAAAAATCCAAAAAAAGAAATAATATTTATATGATAAGCGTATCTTAGATAAAAAGCAGCATTTCCACCTGTCTTAGAAAAATCTGATATTACATTTTGATTTGAAGATGCTGAGTTTTGATGAAAGTTCCAAGTGGAATACTCACCGGACAGAAGTAAAGATAAATTATGTCCTGCTCGAAAATCTGGGACATAATCAAATTTTTCGACAACTTCATCTTGTGCAAAAAGTTCATTCATAAAAAAAAGAGATTGTGTTAATATCGAAAAGGCGATGATTAATTTTTTGTAGGGAATCATCAAACTATGTCTTTGTCTTTTCAAAAAAACATGACAACTTTTTTCATTTTTATCTTTGGTGTTTTGTTGATCAAATTTTCTAGTCATGCTTTAGCAATTTCCCTATATGGCAGTTTAATAGCATTTTTTCTTTTCTTATTTCTTTCATTTATTCAAAAGTATAATTTTGAACTTATAAATTTCTTTTTATTTCACTATCTATCCTTTGCTTTTATCCTAGTGTTTCCGTTAGCTGAAACAAGTATTCTTGCTATTTTAACAATTTTGTTAAGAGAGAACATTTTAATGGCAAAACAGCAGGCTGAAAAAGGCTCTCGTTTTAGTCTATTATCTGATTTAGGAATCATAAAACCGAAAAGACAATTTTCTTTAAGCATTAAAAAAACATTAATATTTACAACAACCTCAATATTAAGTTGGTGTATCGCAAGCCTTCTACCATTAACAGGCTTACCACTTGCTTACTTTATGCTTTTCCTATTTGCTATGGCAATTGGAAGTCTTATTGTAGATGAGCTTGCCATTGCCAAGAAGGAATAGGAGAAAAAATGGGCAATCATAATTTTTCATTAGATTGGAAAAAAATTCAGGAAACATTGTCCGATGCGGCTAAAATTAGTTCAAGAGAACTAAAACGAGGTGTGGATGAAGCAAAACATCAAATTAGAAAAGTTCAAATTGTACAAAAAAGGAAAGAATTATTTGCTGAGTTGGGGCGAAACCTTTATGAGGCTTATGTAGATGGATTACCAGAAGAAGTAGAAAATTTTTTAAAACAAACTGAACTTTACGAAATTATCGAAGATCTTAAAGAAACAGATAAAGAATTATTGAAACTAAGAGGCGAAAGCAAGGAAACATAATGAAATCATATAGAGGTAAAATATTTTTTCTTTGCTTTTTCTTAGCATCCCTAGGAATATTTTTATTTCTAAACATAGTTATTGGACCCATTATTTTTGCTTTTCTTATAGCATATTTATTAAATCCTTTCTTTGAATTTTTGGAAAAAAAAGGAATAAATAGAGCTTACATTTCTATTACAACATTAATTATATTTGCCTTACTATCTTTGCTTGCAATTTGGATCTTATTTCCAATTCTTTTTGAGCAATTAAGAGGTTTGATAAAATTATTGCCTGGTTTTAAAATTTATCTAGAAGAAAATTTGTTACCTAAAATTCAATCAGTAATATCTGAATTCACTGGGCAAAAGCCTTATAAAGTTATTTATCTTTATGATTTATTTCCTATTAATATAGATAAAGTTAGTCAAACCCTATTAGTCAAGATCGGTGATAGTACAAGGTTTTTAGTCTCAGTTTTATTATTAGTTATATTTACTCCGTTTTTTTCATATTTCTTTATGCGTGATTTTACCAAAATGCATAATATTATTTTTGACCTCATCCCTATTGATTTAAAACCTACTTTTATTGAATTTAAAGAAGAAGTAAATACAAAATTGCGTTCAGTTTTACGTGGTCAATCCATAGTTATTTTAACATTATGTGTTTTGTACCCAAGTGCATTATTAATAGCTGGTTTGCCCACCGCAATCGCTGTTGGTATTTTAACTGGATTAGCTAGACTTGTGCCCTATATGGATATCCTTGTTGGCAGTTTTCTATGTTTTTTTGTTTTGGTTACAAATTCTGCTTCTACTCATCTTATTTTTACTGTCTCTCTAGCTTTTTTAGTTGTACAATGCTTAGATGGATTATTCATTACGCCAAGGATCATGGGACGATTCTCAGGATTACATCCTTCTCTTGTTATTCTTGCCGTACTTTGCTTTGGTGACTGGTTTGGTTTTTACGGAGTTTTATTGGCAGTGCCTTTAGCGGCCGTAGGAAAAGTTTCCTTTGCAATGATGATTAAATCATATAAGGAATCTCAATTTTACAAAAATGGTAGCAATGGATAATACAAATTGCATTGAATCAATCATAGAAGTTGAGTTGAATTGGAATGAAGAGTTTGTACTCTATTCCAAAAAACATTGGGATGGTATGTATCGATTTTGTTATAGTTTATGTAACAACAAATTACTTTCCGAAGATATCCATCAAACATCATTATTAAAAGCTCTTAAAGCGTTTCCTAAGTTTCTATTAAATTATAAAAATCCAATTATATCTAACGCAGATATCAGTGATCTTTTTTTGTCTTCAGAAATTCAATATCACTTTAAAAATTGGCTTTACAGAATTGTTAAGAACACATATATTGATGAACAACAACTGCATAAAAAATGGAAATTTGATTACTCAGAAGACACTCTCCATAATCTTAGCACTGAGCAACTTGAACATTCAGAGACTGCTTCGGTTAAAGATGATGATCTGCAAAGCAATGAAAAAGAATTTTATAGATTAGCTTTAGATGATAATTGGAAAAAACGTTTTTCTGAATTAAATGATAGACAAAGAAGTGTTATTTATCTGGCAGCAGAGGATTACTCTTATAAAGAAATATCATCTATCTTAGGGGTTCCCATGGGAACTGTCATGAGCACGTTATCAAGGGCTTTAAATAAACTCAAAAATCCTACGACTGAAAGGGAATAAAATCATTCCCACTAACGTTTATACAATTGAATGACTGAACTTAATTTGAGGTGTTTTTAAAATGTTACCAAAAAATCCAAATATTCAAAATAAAAATGAATCTTGGAAGGAACAAGTTAAAAACCATTTCCATAAGCTTTCTGTTTCTTCTCAGAGAAAACGCAGCCTTGAAAAGCTTCTCCTAAACTCCGGAAAACAGAAAAATATTAAATTTTTCAGTACTTTAAATCAAAAATTAAAAAAAGTCTATCTACAAAATAAAAAATTATATGTTTCACATGTAGTAACAGCGCTCATTGCCGCCTCAACTACATTTTTTTTCCTCAGTGTATTTGAAAATTCTAATCATGATTTTATCTCGGAAATGGTTTCTGCCTTACAAGACGCAAATGCTTTGCCACCTGATTTTGACCTTGTCGGAGACTCTTCAGCACTCCCACAGCTTTCAATGGACTCCTTGCCAGATCAATCTTTTGAACCTGTCATTCCCCAGCAATTGGCTCAAACCTATTTTGCGGCTGAAGGAAGGTTTTTTCTTTTCAAAGGATTACAAGGTGTTAGCATAAAAATGGAACCGAACCAACTCAATAAAAAAGTTGTTCGGAAAAAATCAGCAACATTATACATTGTTAAATTATCAAAAAAGAATGAAAACTTCCCTAAAAAAAATGTTTTGAAAAAAATTCAGGCTTCTGCAACTAAGATTAAGAAAGTTTATGCTTGGCGAGAAGGGGCATATGGTTACGTTATGGTTCAACCTATCGCTCCTAACGAAAATACATTAGAGGATAATATACTAGTTAATGATGACTGGAATCCTTTAAAGTAAATAATTTTATTCCTTCACAATTATTTTTACTTTAATAAATATTTAGCGTTTACTTTCCGAAAAGTCTTGCAGCAAACTGAGGACTTTTCATGAAAATAGACAAATCAAATGAACTCCAAAAGAAGTTAAAAATTATTGTTGTTGAAAGCTCTATTGAACTAAGATCTTTTTATGCAGGGGCTATTAAAAAGAGTGAATTCTTTGAAGTTCAAACTGCAGCAAATCATACAGATGCATTGCAAATTCTTAGTGGTGATTATGATGCTTATCACTTTATTTTATTTAATTGGCAATCTTCATCAATTCCTATCAGTATTTTTATTCAAAATATTCGCAGAAATTTCAACTATGATCACATTGAATTAATTGCTTTTGCCCAAAATTTAAATGAAGAAGATGCGTTTCTTTTTTCTGAACTAGAAATTCACTATACTATTCCCAAAATTATGAATGGCGCTCAGTTACTTAAAAAGCTAGAAGAAATAAGAAATGACTATCATTTCTTTCACCCTGTGTTAAGAAAAATTAATGAATTAAAGCATTGTATCCATATTGAAGATTTAGAAAAATGCGAAGAAATTATTAAAGATCCAAAAATTCAACAAAAAATTCTTCACAATCATAAATTTTTATACTTGCATGGTGAAATCCTTATATTACAAAAAAAATATACGGAAGCGATAAAATTTTTTGAAGATATTTTAAAAGATAGAAGTAGAATAAATCAAATAGAGACTCTGCGTACAATGAGTGCCTTAGGAAAGGCTTACTGCCTTGCTGGAAAAAACAATGAAGCCTTAATGATTTATGAAAAATTAGAAGCAAAAAGCCCGAGAAACTTAAATCATAAAATCATGGTTGGCGAAGCTTTGCTTGGGTTAGAAGAAACATATAAAGCTGAAGCTAAATTTCATGAAATACTAGATAAAGTACCAAAAGATAAACAAGCATTAACAGGCATGGTAAAATCAAATTCTATTGCTGGTAAATATGATTTAGCAAGATCTTTTTTTGACCAAATTGAAGGAGATTTTGAAAGTAAATCTTTAGCTAGTTATTTTAATAATCGAGGCGTACTTTTAATCAAAAAAAACAACTTTAATGAAGCCGTTGCTTTTTATAAAAATGCTTTATATTTTTTCAAAAAACATAGGGGCCTAATAAGTTTTAATTTAGGTATGGCTTATTATCGCAATCACAATATTGAAGCTGCAGCAGAGTTTTTTGAAGATGCTATTAAAACATTAGATGATCAACAAATTTCTCAAAAAGTATTATTAAAAGCTTTTAAAGAAGAAGGAGCTGTGAACTTTATAGCAAAATATAAACTAAAAAAAGTAGGTTAGTTGGTTGTTATAAAATTCAAAATTTAGTTACAAATACGTTTTTACTTACAATCTATCTTAATACTATCATAAAAAGCTTGATAGTATTTATCTTGATATAATAATTTAAAATCACTATTTTGTGTTATCTTCTCAAAAGAATTATTATAATTAATAAGACAATTTTCATTTTCGATATTGTTATCACATCTATCACTTACAAATTCAAAATTTTCAGGGGTTCCAATGATTACTACTTCTGCTTTTTCAAATTTATCCAAAAGATACTTAGTTTTAGAATTTGGGAGAAAAGAAAAAGTTTTATGATCTGTGGCAAATATTTGCGGTTCTTTTTTACAATATTTGTTTATGTAAATAAGAACTTTATCAAAATTTTCTAGTTTATTATTATATTTTAATTTGTAATCTTCCGAGTTCGACGCTCTATTTATTCTAACAAGTAATATTATAGAAATTAATATTAATAAACCTGAAAAAATATACTCATATTTAGGTATTTTATTTCTAATAAAATTATACATAACAAGCATTCCAACAATAGATGCGATATAAAAACCTGGAAGCATCATAGCTGAATTATACCAAAAAAGATTATTTTTATCTGTTGCATTAGATAGAAATAAAATCGTTCCAGGAATATGCACGCAAATCCATTGCAGGGGATTAAATATTCCCAAATAAAAAAATGCTTCGTTAAATCCAGTCATCCCTGAATTTATTAAAGCTTTAATCACTTCAATTGGATGAGTTAAGACATTAAAAATAATTTCAGAACCGGAATTTCCCCAATGCGACCAAAATCTATTAATCCAATAAGCTTTATCGGCTCTCATGAGTGGCATAAAAACAGTTAAGTTTAAAATTACTACAATTGTACAAAGTATAATCATATAAAGTATATTAAACTTAGTTTTCTTTTCTAAAGGTATAATATTTTTTGGAATAAAAAGAAGAGATAGTAATTGAAAAGAAAGAAATAAACCCATATCTTCTCTTACACCAAGTGCAAGAATAAGAGGGATAGAAATTGTTAAAAAAGATCTATTTTCAAGTAACATGGTTAAAGTTAACAAAGAAAACGAAAAATATATAATTTCAAAATGTCCAGCAACAAAATTAGCATTGATAAATTTATTAGAAAAAAACAAAAGAGATAGAAAAATAGTTGAACTTATTAGAAATAGTTTATTAGTAAATTTACTTAATATTTTTCTATAAATGAATGTTAAAAAGTAAATAATTGAAAAACATCCTATTATATTTCCTAAAATAACTGTTAAAAATTGTGATTCAAAAAACTTAAAAAAAGGAACTAGTAGAAATAATGTTGGTGTCCAATGTAAAGAAAGATGACTAATATCATACGTATCTACAAAAAATGTTTTTCCTTTTGCAGTATTTGCAAGAAAGTCGGAAATCAGTCCAAGATCATAAAAATCCATTCTAAAACTTGCACTAATAAAAAAAGTCCAAGGAACAATTATCGATTTAATAGTAAAAAAACAGCAAAAAATGATAAGAATATATTTTGGAAAATTAAATTTTGAACCTGTCATGAAAAAACCCTTTAAGATCTTCAAAAGCAATAAAAAATGAAAAAAAACATTAAACTATATTAATAATTTATTCAAATGTTATTAAATAAACTATTATTTTAATATGTTAAAGAATTTATTATAATATTTTAAGACTATTAGTATTTAAAAGATGTAATTAAAATAAAATCTACACTTCTGGATTGGTTCCTAAAAATGTTTGGACAGGGATACGCCCTTGGCCAAAATCAACTATCACTACGTTTCTTCCACTCTCTTTTGCTTGATAAAGACATTCATCTGCCCGTTTAACGGCACTTTCTTTTGTATCGTCAACACCCTTAATTAATGTGACCCCAACACTGGTCGTAACTGGAATTCTTGTTCCATTAAAAACATATTCATTATTTTGAATAGCCTGCCTAAATTTTTCCGCCGCAACTGCAGCTCCTCGTTCTGAGGTATCAAAAATCAATACAAGCAATTCTTCGCCACCATATCGCCCCAAAACATCCGAACGTCGACTTTGAGTTTTTAAAATTCTTGCTGTTTCAGCCAAAACAAAATCACCTGCTTGATGACCATAGGTGTCATTGACAGATTTAAATTTATCCAAATCAAACATAATGACACTTAATTTTGGAATAATATTGTTGTTTTTACAGCGTTCAATTTCTTTATCAATTTGTTCTTCAAAATATCTTCGAGTATACAAACCAGTCAAAGGATCTGTAATAGATTGAATTGTTTTATCCTTATATTTGGACTGTAAATTTGTTTCTGCGGTAACATCACGTAACAAAAGGCAAGCACCAAGCATTTTTCCATCATTTTCATAGTATGGATAACTACTTATAATAAGTGTTAAGTTTTTTCTTTTTGATAAATTAACAGCAGGTACTTCATCAATTCTTGTTGGTGCATTTGATTCTAATATTTGTTCAATGGCACTTTTTTCACTGCCTGGAATAGTTGTAGAAAGCATTTCTTTCAAATTATCAATTCTACGAATATCTATCGATCTTAACTCTATAATTTGGCAAAATGCAGCATTGAATTTCAATACCTTTTGTTCTTTATTAATTAAGACAAAGGCATCTAGAAAGACTCTAGTAAAATCTCTATGCGCTTCAAACTTTTCAATTAATCTTGAGTCGAGAACGCTTTGATTTTCCACCAGCCACCTCAACGCATTAAAAATACAAAATATTCATCTTCTAATTCTTCAGTCTGCATGGCGCAGTCATCATTATCACACTTAGGTGCAGGTGGATAAGTCTTTGGAGGTAATGAAGCCGTCTCAAAAAGTTTTTTATCCTCTTTGTTGCAAATTTCACATATATAATTGACATAAAAGCTTGATACTGTTGCTTTTCCTAGAAAACTAGGAATCATATTAATTTGCATAATAATGTCAGTTGTACATTCTGTAAAAGATATTTTTCTTCCCTCTTCTAATGTCCGTAAAAAACTTACCCAAGCCCTAACCCCAAGAGAGTTAATGCTTTTTACTTGTGCAAAGTTAAAAATGATATTTTTAGCCTCTTTTAATTCGGAAACCAAATTTTTAAAAGCTATTTCAGAGTCTTCATTTATAACCCCAACAAGACTTACGCTTTTTCCATCATCATTTTGTACGATGGAGTATTCCACAGGTCTTCCTCCGCTTTAGTTCGCTAGTAAGTTCTCGTATGATCTTATCAATTTTTTAAGCTTAGAAGATTTTAAAGAGATTTTCTTGACATTCTAGGCAACGATTACTAAGGAAAGGAGACTAGGCTCTTGTGGCGGAACTGGTAGACGCGCGCGACTCAAAATCGCGTTTCCATCGGAAGTGGGAGTTCGATTCTCCCCGGGAGCACCATTCTAAGATTCTTCACTTTTAGAATAAACAAATCGTAACTTTATACTAAATTAATCTAATTTAAAATTATTTTATAAATGTTTTTGTTTTTAAAGAATTTAATTTTATTCCTGAAAAAGTTTTATTTTAATAACCCTAAAGTATACAAAGGAAATTGTTTATGAAATGCAGGATCTAGTACTACAAATGTATCTCTTTTTAATATATTTATTTTTTCAATTAACTCATCTTTACTCAAATTTTTATTTTGCATTTTAAGGTATAATAAATAGCTTACAGCAACAGGTGTGGCATTTGAATTTGAAGCTAAGTCCGAGGTTGGTATTCTTGATCCTATATTATTTATAGAGAATACGACATAAGGAAATTTATTCTTAACCAATAATTATTCATCATTTGGAATATTAATAAAAACATCTGTGCACTGTTCAGCTTTTTTATTTGTTTCAATATATTTAGATTCACGAGAACCTAATTTGCTAAAAGAATGATTATATTCACCGACAAACGCTACTCTTATTCTGTTGTTATTTTTTGTACAATCAGAAAAATAAAAAGGATCATTTTTATTTATATGATATTCAGGATCCGCTGCAGATTGGACTAAAACAGCATTTGTCTCATTAGCTATTCTATTTAAAAATTTGTCATAATATAACTGCTCAATTTTCAGCTTTAAATTATTCGATACACTCATTCCTAAATAGTAATCTCTTGAAACTCCTCTTGATAATGAGACAAAATTAATATTATAATCATTAATATTACGAATTAAACTTTCTGCATTGCTATTAAAATATTTAGATATTTTTTCTAACTTCACTTCTTCTGAGTCATTTGATGTTAATAGTTTTCTCAAAATATCTGTTTTATTACTATAAGCAATTATGAATTGAGAACTAGGACTATTATTTGCTAAATAATTAAAAATTAAAGACCCATGTAAATTATTTGTCCCATGAATTGAATTACTAAAATAGTTCTTAAATAAACTTTTCGATCTATTTAATAACTCATAAGGAATTTTTTCATATTTATCATTAGCTAAAGTATCTAATAAAATATTTTTTACTGCTAAAGGTATTTTTAAATCCTCAGTATCTTCTAGAAAATTGCCATTTTCATTTTCCCTTAAATTTAATAGAACTCTTTTGCTATAACGGGTAAAAGAAGCTAATCTCATACTATCATCATCAAATATTAAAACTCTCAATCCTTCACTTTCTGCTTTTGGTTGTGCTTTTGAGGGAAATACAGAAACTTGTTGGCATAGAGTATCAAACTGAGATGTTTTACAACTGCCTTTAATTTGATTTAATTGTTGCTGAATAAGATTGTTTACTTCAGAACTAAGTGCAGGATTAGGATCTTGCCAAAAATATTCATTTCCTTCAATATTTTTATTTGAAGATTCTGTGTTTTCCTTTTTCCCACAAGCTCCAAAAACTAACAAACCTATGGCCAAATATTTTTTCTTCATACAGTTCACTTTACTCTAAAAAATTGTGTGGAACAATTAATAAGCTATATTCATTTTAAAATATTTTTCTGCTTCTTATAACTGAATTAGTAGAATCTAAAATATACTAAAATAATTACGTCACATATATTTAAAGCACTTTGAATATATGCAAGCAAATTATATCAGTTATTTTGTCACTTAAATTCAATTTATGAACTAAAATTTTTATAAAATTAATTTCATGAAAGATTATCCATCTAAAAAATAGTTATGTAAAAATCTGATTCAATTACGTAAAAATCTTGTTACATTTATTACCATTTTTATTTTAAGTCAACTATCTTTATTTTTAAATTAAAAATATGTAAAATGCGCTTACTACATTTTTTTTAGATATATTCAAATTATATTATCAAAGGATTTGAAATCACATTTCAATTACTAATTATATATCCTCTTTTCTTGAATGTTTTTGATCCACTACCCTTAAAGCTTTCTTTTTTCTATACTAGCAATATATTTTTGCTTCATTGATAGCAAAACTGAAAAAATTTAGAAAATAGGCGAAACCCAAAAAGCGAAACAATATTTTTTTGGTTGTTCTTTCTAAATTAACAAATTCATTTCGCATTCTAGCTCTTAATTTTATATAATTCACTTAATTTTCAATATACTCCTTTTAATCTGTAAAAAATTCTATTAGTTTAGCAGTATTTTAGTTTTACTAATGACTAAGTTTTTTGTATTGAGAAGTAAAGGTGCAAAATGCTTCCTAATTCTAATGATCTTGAATACTTTCTTGAAGTAACAAAAACTTTAAACATTTCAAAAGCAAGTGAACGGATGGGGGTAGCTCAACCAACAATCACACAATCTATCCATAAATTAGAGTCTTTATTAGGAGCTCAACTTCTAATTAGAACTAGGACAGGAGTACATCTAACAAAAATCGGACAAAAAATGTCCAATCAAGTAGCATTTATTTATGAATATTGGAATTCAATGCGTAGAGAAGTTCAGCATGATTTATATGAATTGCATGGAAAATATACAATCGGCGTACATCCTGCTGTTGGGTATTATACTTTGCCAATTTTTTTCAAAGAAATTTTCTCAAAAGCTCCTAATATAGAAATAGACTTTATCCATGACCGATCAAGAAATATTATCGAGGAAATTTTAAATTTTAAAATTGACTTTGGATTTGTAGTAAATCCATTCAAGCATCCAAATTTAATTTTAAAAAAAATATGTGATGATAGTGTTTGTATTTTTGAAGCAAAAAATACAAGATATAGTGACGTTTTATTTGGAAATTTTGATTTATTACAAACACATTGGATAATTAAACAATTAAAAAGAAGTAATTTTAAATACAAGCATTTTGTATCTACACCTGACTTATTTGTCATTTATAAAATGGTTTTAAGTGGTGCTGGATACGGTATATTGCCTTCGTTAGTTGTTAAATCACAAAATAGTAATACTTTGACACTTGCTAATCAAAATTTGCCACAGTATAAAGATCAAATTTTTCTAGCATATAGAAGAGAAACACTAACCTCTAACTCAGCTAAACTAATTGCTGAAATATGTAAAAATATAGCAATTTCTAATCCATAATTTTCACTTATCTTTCCAATAAATTTATTTTATTTTACTGAACAGCATTTATTTTTTATCATTCTTTTAAAATAAATATTTTGGAGAAACATATGGAATATGACACTTATAAGTATTATTTGAATGATTGTTTTATTTGTGAAAAGATTCTAGAAAAAATATACTCAATTAGAAAAATACCTTATAAGTTAACTAATACTTATGAAAATAAATTGCTCTTAAAAAAATGTATGGATTTTCATTTGGACAAAATAAAAAAATTTGTGCAAAAATCCGAACCTATAGAAATGATTATTCCTGCATTTCCTGTAAAATCACCAAATCCACAGAAAACACTTTCTTGTCATCCAGACTATGCAGAAGTGCTGGCCTTAAAAAAACTTCATGAGTTGTGTTCCTGTATAAAAGAAATATATCCACCTGGCGCAAAAGTTACTATATGCTCAGATGGGAGAGTATTTTGTGACATTATTCCTTTTATTGAAGAGAATGTAGCTAGCTACTCTCAAGAAATAATAAAAATAATACAAATTGAAGATTTCAATAATTTGTCAATATTTAAATTAGATAATTTATTTTCTCACACAGAATATTCAAGAATAAAAGATAAATTTATCAAAGAATTTCCAGATAATGTTGAATCTTTGAAAAAGAAAAGATTTTATTCCCCAGATTTTTTTGTGATGTTTAGTGGATTGAATAAATTTATCTTTGAAGACTTATCATATATTTATAAAGATAAATCTAAACCTTGGATTAGGAATGAAGCCAAAAACTTAACCTTTCAAATCATTCAAAGAAGCAATACTTGGAGCAAGTTAATTGAAAAATACTTTCCCCAAGCTTTGCGGCTTTCAATCCATCCGCAATCAGCTATTGCAAAAAAAATTGGGGTTAACCTAGTCGATGCCGACGATCTTTGGAGGACTCCATGGCACTCAGTATGTTGCTGGAAGGACAATCATTTTTTCTTAACTTCGAAAGAACATGCCGAATTGCTAGGAGCCCATTTAGAAAGAGCCGATGAAAGGTACCCCTATTATAGGTTGTAATTTAAGCAGCCCGCAAAGAAGCTTAGTCCTGGAGTTATAAAAGTCCTTGTCAAACGAAAAAAAATGAGGCATGGTTGCAGTTTCTAAGGACGATCTAGAAAAAGAGAGCCTTATCTTTTTAATTTATTCAATAATTACAAGAGGTTATCATGACTTCACCAACCGACAAAACAAATCGCTGCCGCGAAGCTAAAAAAGTAAAAATGGGCAAACAAGCTAAAAATAAATTACGTAGAACAGGAACAACTCCAAAGTTGTTTACGCTCAATAAGCCAACTCCAAATGAGCTTAAGTAATTTTTCGCTTTGGAAAACTATTTTCATTCATAGAGAAGAATTTTCATCCTACTATCGTGCATAAGTTATGAAATTTTGCATGCTTGTAATGAGAACCATCTTCTCTTTTTTATTTTTTTTTGCAGACATGATAGATTTTGGATGTTATAACCCCAAAACAGAGGTCTTCAATCGATAAAACAACCTTTATTAAGGAGAATGCACACTATATGCGTCCAATGGGAAACCAACAATCTCGTACCCCCACCCAAGATGGCCCTAGAATCAATGATAGAATTAAAGCAACAGAAGTTCGCCTTATTTCCGACACTGGAGAGCAAGTAGGCGTTTTACCCATCCGTGAAGCTCTTTCAAGAGCGGAAGAGTTAGGGCTAGACTTAGTTGAAGTTTCACCTGACGCAAAACCACCTGTGTGCCGCTTAATTGACTATGGCAAATTTAAGTATCAGCAAAGCAAGAAAGCTCAAGAAGCCAAGAAAAAACAAGTTGTTATTGAAGTTAAAGAAATAAATTTGACTCCTAACACAGAAAGACACGACATAGAAACTAAGCAGAATCATATTAAAAGATGGATTGCCGAAAAAGCACGTGTCCGGGTTGGAGTTAAGTTTAGAGGACGTGAAATGTCGCACGTAGATCTTGGCTATAAAGCACTCCAAGAACTCATGGCAGGTTTAGAAGATATCGTTGTACAAGAATCAGCACCACGTTTAGAAGGCCGTAGACTTGTTGTAACACTTCTACCAAAAAGCGAAAAGGTATGACCTCTTCCAATTGTTATCAATTGGCCATTTTAGAAACATCAGACTTACACTGTAGTATTCTTCCATATGACTATTATAGTGACAAAAAGTCTGATTTTTTTGGGCTTGCAAAAACAGCAAGTCTCATAAAAAAATATCGAAAACTTTTCCCGCATTCATTGCTTGTAGATAATGGTGATCTTATACAGGGTAACGCATTATCAGATTACTTAAAACAGTTTAAAGTAATTGATAGCAAAACCATTCATCCCATAATAGATGTAATGAATTTTTTAGAATATGATATTGCAACAGTTGGAAATCATGACTTTAATTATGGAATTGAATTTTTAAAAAAAGTAACCAACCAAGCAAATTTTCCTTATATCAATTCTAATATTTTTTTAAAAAATCCTAAAAATAAAAATTTAAAAGGTGAATCTCTTTTCCCAAAATCTTTTATCATTGAAAAAAAATTTAATGCTAATGACAAAATAAAAATTGGTTTTTTGGGAATGGCTCCTCCGCAAATTTTAATTTGGGATAAACATGTTTTAGACAATAAAATTATTATTGATGATATAGTAGAAGCAGCAACAAAAACAGCAAAAGAATTAAAAAAATCTGGTGCTGATATAGTTATTGCATTAGCACACAGCGGAATTCTTCCAGTTAAATACATTAAAAACTCTGAAAATGCAGTTTATAAGTTAAGTAAAATTAAAGAAATTGATGCTATATTTTCAGGACATGCGCATAATATTTTTCCAGGCGGAAAAGTTTATGATCAAAAAGAAAAATTTAAAATTGATAATGTTACAGGTAAAATAAATAATAAGCCTGTTGTAATGCCTGGAGCTTTAGGAAGTCACTTAGGAGTGATAATCTTTAAACTCGAAAAATTAAAAAAATCATGGAAGATTAAAGAAACCTTCACTGAACTTCCTAATGTAAGAAATGTAGAAGAAGACTCAAAAATTGTTTCTTTGGTTGCGAAGCATAACGTTAAAGTTCTCGAATATATTCGAGCTAAAGTAGGGAAAACTCAAATTCATTTCCATTCATGGTTTTCTACAATTGAATGTTCTTATGCTTCTCAATTTATTCAAAAAATTGCTATTGAATACGTGAAAAATAAATTAACAGAGACAAAATGGAAAAACCTTCCTATAATTTGTTCCTTTGCACCCTTAAATACTGGATCACACGGTTCAGCATATATCAATATATCTAAAGGTGATTTAGCGATAAAAGATATCTGTAATTTATATCCTTACGATAATGAAATTAAAGTTTTACTAATTAATAAGACACAAATAAAAGAATGGTTAGAATTTGCTTGCCAGGCATTTCAACAAATTAAAAGCAGTGATCTCGATGAAATAAATATTATTAATCCTTTGTTTCCAAGTTTTAATTTTGATTGTATTTACGGTCTAACTTATGAAATAGATCTTACACAACCAATTGGAAGTAGAATTATAAACTTACTCTATCAAGGCAAAGAAATAAAAAAATTTCAAAAATTTGCAATTATCACAAATAACTATAGAGCAGCAGGTGGTGGTAATTTTCCAAATGTTACAAAATTGAAAATAATTTATGATACCACTAAACTATATCGAGATATTATTATAAATAAAGTAAAAAACATAAAAGAAATTAATTTTGAGTTAGAACAAAATTGGAAAATAAAACAATTACAATCAACAGTAAAACAAAAAATCTTTTTTGAAAGTTCTCTTGATTCCATTCCTTTTCACCCTAAATATCTAATTCCTTATACCAAAGATTTAAATAACAAACGAGTGAAGTATCTAGTAGATATGACAAAAATTTGATTGAATAGAATTTCCGCAGAATTCCTAAGTTACCTATTTTCTAGCTTTTTCTTGCCAAATAAGATGACAAAAATTTGAATACCAAAAGTTCTTTATAAATATTAATATTATTTGAAGATGTAAAAATATTTAACTGAAAGAATTTCAAACTATGTTGAAAAAATTGAGTATCAAACAAAAGATGGTATTTTGGAATATCTTAATTGTTTTTATTTTTACTATTACTCTTGTTTATTTAGGCAATGAATCTATTGAAAGAATGATGGAAGAAAAAAGAACTCAAATAAGAAACCTTACTGACTCAGCAGCAAATCTAATTTATAAATATGTAGATCTAACTAAAGAAGGAAAAATATCGAAAGAGGAAGCTGTAAATGCAATAAAGGTTGCATTGAATGCTGCAAGATATGATGGAGACAACTATTTTTTCGTTGGCGATGAAGAACGTCGTCAAATTATAAATCCTAAGCGCCCAAAAGATGATGGGGTGGTCCAAAACTCGACGCAATATAAAATGTTTGTAGAAATTCTTCAAAGTAAAAAGAAAGGGGAATTCTTAAGTTACTTTACTACAAAACCTGGTTCAGAAGGTGATTTTCCAAAACTAACTTACTTGCGAACCATTCCAGAATGGAATTGGTATGTTGGTACAGGAATATACATTGATGATGTAGACAGACAAAAAAGAAAGAATTTTATAGTTGAAGGGTCTATTTGCCTCATTCTTTCTATTTTGCTTACTGGTGGTGGCTTAATTCTAGCAAATTTTATTACTATCCCTCTATCCAAACTCACTACGATGCTCAATCAGTCATCTAATAATATGGAAGAAAAATCACAATATTTAACTTTAATGAGTGAAAACGTAGGAAAATCTTCAAAAGCTCAAGCAAATTCCATTCAAGAAACTGCAGCGGCGATTGAAGAAGTAACAAGCATGATTGGCAGAACATCAACACTCACACATAATTCAGAAGAACTATCAAAAACCATTAGTCAGCAGACTGAAGAAGGTAATCAAGCAGTAAATGATATGGTTTCTTCTATGGCCGCCATTCAAGAAGCAAGTCAAAAACTTTCAGAAATTGAAGAAATTATTATTCAGATTGAAAACAAAGCTATGGTTATCAATGATATTGTTTCAAAAACAGAACTGTTATCACTGAATGCATCAATAGAATCTGCCAGAGCAGGTGAATATGGGAAAGGCTTTGCGGTTGTTGCAGAAGAAGTTGGTAATTTAGCAAAAACAAGTGGTAAATCTTCAAATGAAATTAGAGAATTACTAGACAAAAGCAGAGTAAATGTAAAAAATATTTTAGAATTAACAGTCAGTCGTGTAGCAGAGGGACAAAATAGAACACAAGTTGTGTCAAGTATTTTTAACAAAATAATTCAAGATGTAAATGAAATTCAAACACAAATGACACAAATTACTGAAGCTACAAAAGAACAAGAGATAGGTGTAAAACATATTTCTGAAGCCATGTCTAGAATTGATCAATCAGCTATTAAAAATCAAGAAAGTGCAGATAAATCTATTGAAGCCTCTAAAAGTATTCTTATCTTAAGTGAAGATCTAAAAGACATCACTAAAAAGACTAAAAATATCGTATTTGGAGAAAAAATTGCTTAAAATAAAATACATAATTATATTTCTTTTTCTTTTGCCAAAAGCTGTTTTAGCCGCAGATGATGATGTCGGAAAAATTGAAAATGTAATTGGCAAGGCTGAATTTATAGTTGGTAAAGAAACCATGCCAGTAAAAAGAGGCGATTTAATACATCCAACAGATGTCATAAAAACTGGGGAAAATACAATTGTTAAAATATTATTTTATGATGGTGCAGATATTATTCTTTATGAAAAAACTGAATTAAAAATAAAAGAATATTCTGTTAACTTAGAAAGTGAGAAAAAAAGTTTAAAAGGTGTCTTTGAAGATATTAAAGGAAAAATTCGTTTTTTTGTTAAACCTGATAAAACAGTACAAAATGATGTAAAATATAAAACAAATAATGCAGTAATGGGAATTCGCGGCACTGGCGGATTTATTGTTGCACCTGAAACTGGAGAAACACAACTAGTAGTTACCACGGGAAAAGTTGAACTTAGTAACCCTAGTCAACCAGATGTTATTCAGGAGGTTAGCGAAAATCAATGGGGTAAAATTATTGGAAATGAACCTCCACCTCCACCAGAACCCGTAACTCCTGAGCTCATAGAATCATTAAAAGTTGAAATCCCAGAAGGATTTGAAAATCCTCCGCCCTTAGAAAATGAAAATAAAGAAGAGCAACAAGATGATAAAAATAAACAACAAGGTAACTTAACACCGCCACCAGTAGTTCCACCCCCAGCAAAAGAAGCTGCTGCAAAAGATAAAAGTGATGATGCTGATGATAGCGAATACTTTAGAATAGGTCCTACATTTAGTGCTGGTCTTTTTAATTTCTTTTCTTTTGGACTGGAATCAAGACTGTTTCATTTTCTTGGTTTAAGCGCCAATATTGGAGGAATACAAAATTTCAATCTAAAAAACTATCCTCAACTCTCTAATAGGATAAATAATAATAACAATAATACCCCAATACAAAGCACACAAGCTGATATTTCTCACGTAGAAGTTAGAGCAGTAATTTATCCCTTTTTTGGTTCATTCTTTCTTGGTGCTGCATATGGTAACAGAAAAGTAGATGCTAGAATTGATGCTTGTGAATATATATCAACGTTTGGTGGGACTTGTATTCCATTAAGAGCTTTTTTAAAAATAAATACCACATATGTGACACCTCAGTTTGGCTGGTTATATGTTAGTAAAAGTGGGTTAACATTAGGTACAGAGATTGGTGTACAAATTCCAGTTCAATCAGGATCAGAGGACTTTAGTGCGCAAGTTCTTTCTCAAGATCAAAATCAAATTAGTGCTGTTTATAATTCATATGCGTTTTATGATTTTCAAAGACAAGTTAGAGACAACATTGGTGACTATTTCAGAAGTAAAGCATTACCATTTTGGAATATTATTAAAATTGGTTGGCTCTTTTAAGAATAAATTTATTTATAAATAAACTTTAATCCATTAATTTCACTATTAGAATCATCACTGTAAGAAACAGATTCTTGTTTATATTTTTGCTGTCCTTTAACATTTTTAAAACCATATTTTGCAAATGTTTGAGGAGAAGGTAATAAGAATTCATAAAAACTTCCATCATTCATTCCTTTATCATTTTTAAAACTCAAGTCAAAAAAATCTTGTTTTAAACCTATTTTTGTAAAATAATTATGATCTAAAAGCATGACATCGTAAAGAGAATCGGAAAATACGGTATATGAATTCATAACATCTTGGCTTGACATATTCCCTATGCCATCTGGGTAGCGAATAGAAGTGTAATCATTCATTGTTTTAATTTTATTTCTAGTTTCTTTATAGAGCGAAATCATATTTCCATGAAATCCAACCCAGCCGTTGCGAATTTCTTTTATATTTCCAGCTGTGAATAAGTAATTAGCACAAGACGAAGCGCAATAACCATCAACAATTACATGCAAACGATAGGGTAACAAAAAATTGGCAATTTTTAATGCCTCTTCAGCATCTCCTCCTTCTGAATTAAGATAAAGCCTTTTATCTGTTCTTTTTATTATATTCAGTAAATTCGTTTTATCTCCTGCAGAAATTTCACCAGAAAACTTAATAGAAAATTTATCAACTCTAGTCCATTCTCCAGCTAAAACAAAGCTAGGAATACTTGCTAACAAGCCCAAAATTCCAAATTTAACACAGGTCTTCATTTGTAATGCCTTCCATAGCAAAATAAATATTTTTATAAGATTTTAGAAAGAAACAATTATTATTTTCATTTTTTTTAATTTAATGTCAATCTTAAAAATAAGCAATTTCTGTTTGTGCTAAATTATCTACTAATTTGCTATAAAATTCTGCTTGACATTTAATCATAAATACAGACTTAGGATATTTTTGCAATTCACTCGGTAACGGTATAAAACCAAATTTTTCATAATATGCTGGATTAATATCAGAAAATAAGACATATGAAGAATAAATTTTTTGTGCAATGTAAGTTTCAGTTACACCATTTAATAACAATCCAGCATAACCTTTTTTTCTTTCAGTTATTTTAGTACAAACAGTTCCAATACCTATAATTTTTTCGTTTGAATTCAGTTGATATTCATAGCACATTAAAGATGCAACTAATTGCTTATTATGATTTACCAAGACGTAACGAATGCCATGGGGGTATTTTATTGATTCATGACATGCTTGGATATGTTGCGTTAAAGTTTTTCCTTCACCCCATTCATCAAAACCCATTTCATAAACCTCGGGAAGTTCTTCAGGTCTTGCAATTCTTATTTCAAACTCAGAAAGTTTAATAGGTAATAGTAAGATTGGTTGCCGCATACTCAATCCTTTCATTTTACATTAATTAAATTTTTAAGTAGTCTAAAAGTAGTTCATTTTAATTTCGCAAAGGCTAAAAATGTGTGCCCAATTTCAAGTTGAACAAATAAAATTTAAAAAATCTTTAGCGATATTCTCATTAGAAATAGAAAACATACAATGGAGTGAAAGAATCTTACCATATTCACAAGCACCTGTCATTATAGCTAAGAATAAAAATTTTTCTGTAACAGTAAACTAATGATCTGTTTTCCTTACCGCACTTTACTAGTTCCTACCCCCCTCCCTTGAACTTCAGCAGGCAAAAGTCTAGTAAAAAAGAATAGCTATAAAATCAAGTAAAAACAAATAGTTAAATAAATATCCTAGAAAATAGGATTTTTATTGTAATATCCTAAAAAATAGGGTATTTTAGATAAGAAAGGAAAATCTCATGGAAAGAGTTTTTGTGTGGTCAGATACATTTACCATTAAATTATACAAACAATTTTCTAGAAAAGAAGCCGAAGAAATTCAAGGCCGAATTGAAAAGGAACTACGTGAAGATCCAGAAGCAGGTGACTTGATTGAGGGAACCCACGGTTTAAGGAAACTTAGAGTTTCTGATGGTAACAAGGGAAAAAGTGGGTCGCTTAGAGTTCTATATTTAGATATCAAGATAAAGGAACGAATTTATATTATTGCATTTTTTCCAAAGAATGCGAAAGAGAACCTTTCTAAAGAAGAAAAAAATATACTAGCTAGTGTAGTATTAAATATAAAAAAGGAGTGTGAAAATGAAAAACAAAAAAAGAAAAAATGAATATTTTGACGAAATTTTATTGGGCTTAAATGAAGCATTAGAACATGCTAAGGGCAATAAAAAATTAAAAACAACTACGGTTAAAATCCATCCTGTGCAAGAAATGACGGCAAAAGAAATTAGTAAATTAAGAGAAAGGCTTTCATTTTCTCAAGCTATTTTTGCAGAATTTTTAGGCGTATCTAAAAAAACAGTTGAAGCTTGGGAATACGGCAAGAGTCACCCCAATGGAGCTGCTCTTCGTTTATTAAATTTAATTGATTCAGATCCTCAATATTTTGAAAATAAAGCTATAAGAAAAATCGAAGTTGCATAAAAATTAAGCTTAAAAATGTTTAGCAATAAAATTCATTCTTTGGTTAATAAATATTATTTTTCTTTTATAGCAAAAATACATTCTCTTTTACCTGAAAATCCTAACTTAGGAATAATTTTAAAATTGTGTTCTTTTAACTGCTTTTTTAACATTGATCGACTTGCATAGGTAGAAAAACAACAGAAATTTAATAAATGATTTTTATGTAAAATATTATTAATAAGATTTATTTCCCATAACTCAGGCGTGCTTTTCATACTAAATGCATCAAAGAATATTCCATTGACTGATTTTTTTAATATTGTTTCAGACGAAAATTTATTATTCAAAATAAATTTATTATTTTGAATAAGTTTATTTATATAATTAATAATTTCTTCAAAAGAAACTTTGAAATATTCTGACATTTTAATTAATATATCTTTATAAGCTTGTTCAAATAAAAAGGGGATTTTCTTTCCTAGAAAAAAATTTTGGAAAAAATAAATTAGATTTTCATTACTTTCAAAGGATTGAATACAAAAATATTCACTATCTAAAATAGATTTTTTCTTAGCTAATATTTGAGATACTATCATAATTTCTATATAACCTAAACCTAATCCAATAGACAATAAAGATAATTCTTTTTGCTTTTCAAGAAGAACAGAAATAACAGGTGAATAAACATATATCGTTTCAGAAAATGCTCCTTGTAAACTATGCATCAATTCAGAGATATTTTCTGACTCCTGTAATGAAATGCTCAAAGAATTATCAAAAGTTGTAAAGAAATTTACAGAAAATTCGGTCGAATTTGTAAAATGTGCGATTAATGTCATATTTTTATGATACTTTTTATTATGAATTCATTTTTGGATCAAATGCTTCCCTTAAAGCTTGCCCAATTAAACTAATTGAAACTAAAATACATAAAATTGTTATCACTGGAGAGATTAAAAGCCAAGGAGCATTTTGAATATTATCTCTCCCTTGAGCCATTAATTCACCTAAACTGGGTGTAGGAGGAGGCAATCCAAATCCTAAATAATCTAAAGCGGCTAATAAAGATACTCCACCTTCAATTGCAAAAGGACTTAAGGTAATGAGTGGAGTCAAAGAATTAGGTAATATGTGTTTAACTAGTATTTTTAAATTAGAAGATCCTAAAGCTTTTGCAGCTTCACAAAATTCTCTTGTTTTAATAGTAAGAACAGTAGCTCTTATTTGACTTGCTATTCCCATCCAACCAAAAATTAAAACAAGAAAAAGAATAATCCAAAATGATTGGCTTTTTGTTACTGCAGTTACTAATATGACCATAGTAAGCATTGGTATAATTGATGATAATTCTTTTAATCTTTCTAAAATAAAATCAAAAGTTCCTAAGAAATAACCTTGCATTGCTCCAATAAACGCACCAATTGTATAAGAAATAAACCAAAGGCTTATTCCAAATCCCAAAGATAATCTGCTACCATAAAGAAGTCTTGCAAAAATATCTCTGCCTAAATTATCTGTACCTAGCCAATGTTCTTTTGAAGGTTTCGATAAGATTATATCAGTCTGTGCTTCTGGATTCCAATGTACCAATGGATGGAGTGCCCAATTGTAATTTTTATTTATTCTATCATCTTCTTCAAGTTTTTGATAATCTACAATAAAAGCATCTGCTAAATTATAATCACTTGGGGTATAATTTATTAAAGCTGGAAAATAAAATTTTATTTCATTCGTTGCAATTATCTTTCTAAGTAAAAATATTGGTTGATCATTTGCAATAAAATTAGCAAAAATAGATGATAAAAATATTACACAAAATAAAAACAATCCAAACTTTGCTTTTTTTTGTGAAAAAAAATGTTTAATTTTTCGGTTTTTATTTTTATTCATAACGCCTTTTAGTTTAAGAATATTCAATTCTAGGATCAATTAAAAAATATACAACATCATTAAGTATTTGCCCAAATAAAATTGCAAGAGATTGTAATACAACAATAGCCATGACGACATTGAAATCTCGAGAAGCTAGCGATTGAAGACTTAAAGTACCAAGCCCTGGTAAACCAAATATAGGTTCAATAATAATTGAACCTCCTAAAAAACTTCCTAAAATAGCACCGAAACCTACAAGTAAAGGTAACAAAGCATTCCGCAAAGCATGTTTAAAAATTACAATATTTTCACTCAATCCTTTAGCTCTCGCTGTTCTAATATAATCGGAACGAATGACTTCAAGCATGCTATTTTTCTGTAAAATGGCAAATATAGTGAAATTCCCAATAACTGAAGCTAATACAGGAAGAAACATGTGTTTACATAAGTCAAAAAATTTTCCAAATAAACTTAATTCATCATAGTTATCAGAGTGCCAACCACCTAATGGAAAAATAGCTCCAAAAGGTAAAAATCTATCAGTACAAAAAATAAGAAGAAATATTACTGCGAAGACTAGTGTAGGTATACTGTAAGATATAAATAGCAAAAAAGTGGAAAGAGAATCAAATTTACTGCCATCTTTTAATGCCATTAATACACCAAGTGGAATTGCTATAAAATATGTTAAAAAAAACCCGGGTATCCCAAAAGAAAGCGAAATAGGCAATCGTTCAATGATTTGCTGCATTGCAGGTTCTCTTGTAGTAATAGAATCTCCAAAATTTAAAGTTAAAATATTTTTTATCCAAATTCCATACCTTGTTAAAACAGGTTTATCTAGTCCATATTGTATTTCTAATTCTTTTGTAAGTTTTTTAATTTCTTCTGGTCCTAAATTTCCAGATTTTGTTCCACCACCTTCACCACCCAGCCCTCTTATTCGAGCTAAAGCTTCTTGAACTGGACCACCAGGTAAATAGTTTTGGATACAAAAATAAGTAAACGTCATTAAAAAAAACATAGGAATAATTGCTAAAAATCGTCTTATAAAATATTTTTGCATAACTACCTATTACTTGATTAAGTAAAATAAATCGCTTGCTGCCCCAGATTCATAATTAGCGATCCAACGTGCTGAGTATATTTTACTATTCAAACCTTCTAAAACAAAATTAACTTCTGCTATAAAAGTATAAGGTTGATCATTGTAAATAATTCTATTAATCTCTTGCATTATTTTTTGTCTTTTCGTTGTATTAAATTCGATATTTGCTTTTTTAATTAATTCGTCTACTTTTGGATTACTATAACTTACAAAGTTTGAACCCTCATTTTTTTCTGAATCTGAATCCCATATTTGTTTTGCATTAGGAAACAATGAACCTGTCCATGCTAAAATAACAGCTTCAAACTTTCTTTTATTAATTAAATCAAGAAAAGTATTCCACTCATAAGATCTTATATTAACTTTAATTCCTACCGATTTAAAATTTTCTTTAACAATTTCTGCAATTTTTTGCCGTGTTGTATTGTTACTATTTATATCTAAATTAAATTCAAATTTTTCAATTTTCCCATTTGTATTTCTGGACAAAACACCAGATCCATCATTTTTCCATCCTGCCTCTTTTAATAATACTATTGCTTTTTCTTTATTATATGCGAGTAGATGTTCTTTACTTCTTAATTCTGGTGCTGAATTTTCAGTAAATGATCCGAAAGGAGATGTACTTTGAGTGTATAGATTAAAAAAAACTTTCTCAAGAATTTTATTGTAATCAACTAAATAACCAAGAGCAGTTCTAGTTTTTACATCACTAAATAATGAATTTTTTAAATTCCACGCTATAAAATTATATGGTTTTGGAAATTTATTTTTTACTTTTAAAGACCAAATAGATTTTTCATTTTGTTTCGTACCAAACTTATTTTTATCAATATTTGTAACTTTATTGTGCCATTGTTCCGCAGTAAATGAAATTTGATCAACATCACCTTTCAAAAATTTTTCATAGGTAAGATTAGGATCTGGAATTATATCTAAAATAATTTCATCTGGATTAAATCTGTTTTTAAAATGGGGTAAATCTTTTGCCCACCAATTTTTATTTCTTTTAAAAATAATTTTTTGCGAACGAAGAAACTTATCAAAAATATAAGCAGCATTCCCAATTGGATTCATAATTCCTTTATCTAAATTAAAATCTTTTGTATTTTCAAATTGTTTTTTCTGAATTGGTGTAAAAGAAGCTAAAACGTTAAAAGTATCAAATTTAGGTTCAGCAATGGAAAATATAAAATTTTGTTTATCTATTATTTTTAAAGTGACACCTTCAAAAAAAGATCTTAATGCTGCTGCATGAGTTTTAGTATCCATTAAAGTATCAAATGTAAATTTAACATCATCTGTTGTTACGGGGTTTCCATCTTGCCATTTAGCATTTTCATAAAGTGAAAAAGTGTAATTTTTTTTGTCTGCAGAAACTTTAAAGTCTTTTGCAAGATTAGGAATAAACTCCAAATTTTCAGGATCAATACTAAACAACGAAAGCCAAAGATATCCTTCCACAACTGAAGAAGCTGTATCATCGCTGAGTAGTGGATTCATTACTTTAGGGTCACTGCTAATAGGAAAATGTAAAACCCCTCCTTTTTTAGCCGCTGGCATTGTCTCATAATAATTAGTCTTTTTGTGATAAGAATATTCAGTTGTGGGGCACACAGATAGACAAATAAAAATATTGAACAGTAGAGATAAAATAAAGGTAATTAATCTCATGGAATAGATCTCCCAATACAAATATTTTAAAACTATGATCAACAATATTTTTTCTTTCTCTATTTTGTCTTAAATTTTGATATAAAAAAAGAGACTTAAACCAAAATTTAAGTCTCTTTCAAGAATTTGCAGGAATAAGAGTTTAGTTGCGCTTAACCTTGCTATTTTCATTTGAATTTAACGCATAATTGGATTTATTTTGATAATAAGCCAATTGGGTTGAAAGAGCAGGCGTTTTCATTCCTAATTTCTTTTGCCCATTTTCATTAGGCGGAAGATACGTAATTGGATTATAAGCTACACCAGAAACTCGAGTTTCAAAATGTAAATTTGCTCCCGTTACAAAACCAGTTCTTCCAACAAAACCTATTACTTGATCCCTACGGACAAATTGTCCATTTCGAACAATATATTTTACCATATGTGCATAAAGGGTTTCGTGTTCGCTATCATGTCCAATGATGACAGATTCGCCATAACCGCGTTTATTCCCAGCAAATAGTACAATACCATCGGCTGATGCATGAATAGCAGTTCCCTCAGGAGCACTGACATCAATACCAGCATGCATACGAGTTGTATTTACAACTTTTGATTTTGCTTTTTTTGTCTTTTTGACTCTTTTAGACAGACTTCTCATGCCAAAAGCACTCGAAAAAGTTCCTACAGTTGGCCAAATAAGTTCCCCAAATTTCCCAGACATAGCGTCTTTTGAAAAAAGGGTAGAATCATTTAAATGTTCATCATCTATCTCTGAAAAATCTTCATCATTCTTTACTATATTATTGAGATGGTCTTGTTGTGCTCCACTAAAACCAAAAAAGTTTCGTTCAGCCATTTCCTGACGATGAATAAAGGCAGGATCTAACACAACAGTTTCTTTTAATTCAGCTGCTGAACCTTTTAAAACTAAGTTTTGATTTGAAGGATTAGAGCGAGAATTAAGACATCCCGTTAAGGCAATAGTAAGAGGAATGAAGACTGCAAAAGACAATTTTTTCTTTAATCTTTCCAATTTCAACATTCATCTCTCTCCAAGGTTTAAGAAGCGGTCTTGACAGTATATTAAATATATCACTTTTTCAAGCTGCCTAAAATTTGGGACTAGGTTTCAGTCTATCGCATTTTAAAATTGGAAAATTTAATAACCTGTCAAAATCATGACCTTTTGTACACTTTCTAACATCATTTCTCTGGTAGGCATTTCTAGTCGTTGCAAGACTTCACCTTGATTCCCAATCACCCAAACACTTGGAATTTTAGGGTTTTTTAAAGCATCTAATAAATTCCTAGAGGCAAATTCATTTAAAAATTGAGGATTGTATTTTTTCCTCCAAATATTTACTGCTTCTAAGGAGTCATTTGAAAAAAGACCTATCACCCCAACATTTCTTTGAGAAAAAGTTTTAAAATTTTTATTTATAATATCAGTAATTTCTGCAGATCTTGGATTCCAGGTAGCAAGTATTAATACGTACCAAAAATGCATTTTTGCTACGTTTATTTCTGCTTCACCTTCTACTGTGGGTTCTTTTGCATAGGATATGGTCGGAAACTCCATATGTCTAGGCAATGGAGGAATATATACTGGAGTCTGAGGGGAGCTGCCAGTATTAGGAGTATTACTTGAAGGAGGTGGTGTTTTTTTATCATCTGCAGCATAAATGCTGAGTGGTATGAGCAAGAATCTTATTAAACATGTTTTTAGAATGAATTTAAAATATTGGATTAAATAGTTAAAAATTTTTTGAAGAATCATTTGCCCCTCCTTTCTTTTTTCAAAAAATACTGCCAAATATAGAATAACCATTCTAGACATCGAGTTGTAACGTCTAGAATTTGTCGTTTTGGAGGATGTTGCTTGAAAGAGATCCAAAATCAACTTGCAAATAAAGGCTTAACTGAGAATTATTTATCTTCCATCAATTCTCCATGGAATATTCCTTGGCAAGAATTTGAGGTTATTCTTGGGATAAAAAATTCCTATTCCCAACGCAATTTAAATTTTCAAACCATAGCACAAGCTGAAGTCTTTTTAAAAAATTGTGGTTTTGATCTATCAAATCAATTACATGTAAAACAATTTGAACAGTTTTTTGGAGAATCTATTTTTTTCATCCGCCACGTTTTATTTACTGAACAAGAGCGAGAAAAACTTGTTTTGCCTTCACAAATTATTCATATTAATAATCCATGTGAATTATTAATTAATGCAAGCTCTTTTGATCCAAGAAAAAGATACCTTCGTCTTTGGTGTTGTTCCATTTTAAAAGTAATGTATGCCATTTCTAATTTGCAATATAGTGGTAGACTCCATATTATTGATGATGCACGCGAGCAAATATTTAAAAGAATTAAGAATATTCTTCAACCTTCCCATCACACCTCTCATTCTGAACCCATTGTCTGTCAATTTAAAAATGCGGTAATTCATTTAAATAAAGTTGAATGGAAAGAGGCAAAAACAAGAACAAGCATCGTTTTAAAATTATTGCACAAGCCTGATAGTATTGTTGATGAAGTTTTTGATTATTTAGGAGTTCGTTTTGTAGTCCAAAATTCAAACGAAATTCCTTTATTATTAAAACTATTAATTGAATCAGATATCATCATACCTCATCAAGTTGTATCAATTCGAACGCGCAACTCTTTGCTCAATATACGGAATCCGAAAAAAATAATTAGTTTTTTAAAAGATTTAAATTCCTGTGGTACTTTAACTGATCATGAATTTGAAACGATGTGTAAAAATATGTCTTGGTCATCGCAAGCAAATGATGAAAATAACAAACGCTCCAATACTTTTAGTAGCCAACATTACCGTTCTCTTCAATTTACAGTAAGACATTTAGTCAGAACCCCAAATCCTGCATACCTTGTGCTAGAATCTATGACAAATCAATTAAGAAGGTATACTGGAATTTTAAGGCAAGAACCCTGGATGGAGAGTGTTATACCACAATATTTTGCTCATTATTTTCCTATTGAAATACAAATGATGGATCAAGAAAGCTATGAAATGGCTAAGTTTGGTCCTGCTTCACATGAGCAATATAAAGCTAGCCAGTTAAAAGCCGTAAGAGAAAGAGTATTAAGCAACTTGTTAACTTTTAGCTCTGAAAAATTAACGACACAAGATATTTAGCAAAGGATTACTAAACATGAACACAGCAGAACTTGATAACTGGCTTGATATAGCTGGATTAATGCCTCCTTTACCAAGTGAAGCTGCTACAAAATTTAAAGAAAAATTAGGAATAAATATTTCTAATTCGCACACATTTCTTCCAAATATCTTAACTCGTAGAGAGTTTGATAATGAAGTTTTGCCAATCTTAAAAGAAACCCTACCAAAAGAAATGGTTGAGTTTATAAATAATAGAGTAGAAAAGACTTTTGAACTGCGTAACAAATTAAAGACATTAAAAAATAGAATAGTAGAAATTGTCGGAGAAGGAAATTTTTCTGCTCTTTGGTTAGATAGAGAAGCTTTTTCAGCTGATAGTATGGAACATAGAGCACTTATGACTGAAGCGGTTGTTCATATTTATTCTAGTAAAGCTTTACAAGAGATTGTTACTTTATTTAGTAAACATGATGTTCCAATGATTCCGTATGGTGAAGGAGGTGGCTACAATATGGGAGTCACTCCTATGGCTCCTGCTGTTACTATCAGTGTCAGAGGAATTGATCATATTTCTGAAATTAAACCTAGCCGAAAAGATAATGGAAAATATGAAATATCAGTTGGAGCTGGTGTACCTTTTAAAGATTTAGTCCAATACTTATCCAAACGTGATTATGTTTTGCGCTGCGATCCGAACACTCCAAGAGCCGCAACAGGAGGAATTGCTGCAACAGGCAGTAATGGTGGCAGAAAAGCTTTTGAAGTGATCTTAAGTGGTAGAGCCGTTACGCATGAAGGTTTAGCTGTACTTTTTGCTACCAATGAACATGAATCTAACTGCATTAATAATGAACCATTTTTACTCGCAAGAAAATTTTTTAGTATCGATGATGTAGCTTTATTTGAAAAAACACTCGATGAAGTAAAAAAGAAAAAAAGAATAGCCTGTCCAACACCTAATGCGCAAGGAATTGTTGTTCCCTTACAAGGCATGAAAGCGAACGCAAATATGCTTGCGCAGGCCGCTTCTAATAATAAAATACTTGTTGACACAATGGCTGATTTACCTCCCTTGCCTATTTCTGCATTTGTTGGAGCAGAAGGTACTACTGGATTTATCTATGAAGTAACTTTTGAAATAGAAAAACCTCTTGCATGGCTGCAGGCTTCACGCTGGCACTTTACTAGCGTTGACGCTGCTATGGCAGCGACAAGAGAAATCAAAAAATTAATTAAAGAAAATCAACCTGAATACTTTGAATTTATTTCGGGACAAAGTATTCGCCGTTACTTAATTCAAGATTTTCCTTCCGTTTTTAGTAAAGAAACAGAAGCTGTTATTATTCTTGCAGTAGAAGGTGAAACAGAAAATAAATGCCAAGAAAAACACTCTTTAAATGAAGAAACAATATACCAAGCTTTAACAAATTTAAATTACAATAAATCAGAAGTTATTACAAAATTAGAAAAAACAAACATTCTTAATCAAAGTAAAAATATTGAAGAATTTGAAGTATTAAGAAAACCACGAGAGGAATTACCCAAAAAACTTCGCACTAAATGTAAAACAGATATGGAAATTCGTACGGAATATTTGGGCGAAGTATTAAAAATAGTTGAGAAAACATCACCTAGAAGTATGTCAGAGAACAAGCAAGATGTCTTATTTGGACATTTAACGCCAAATCATACTGCAATTATTCACTGGAATATTGGTGGTTTTGATCTTTATGATGAAGAACAAGCTGATATAGCATGGGATTATTTAGAAAATGTAATTGGCAAAGCACAAAGTCTTGCTCCTAGTAACGATAAAAATGGAAGTGCTCGTTTCACTGGAGAACATGGAGTTGCTGGAAAAGCTCCGTTCTTATGGCTAAATTATATTCCGCCCGAAGATTTTTTAAGAATGTGCAAAGTTAAAGATTTATTAGATCCAAAAGGTCTTTATAATCCAGATACTTTATTTTTAAGAACAAGCCACGCAAGGGCTTTACGTGCAAGATTATTAAATACAAGTGCGCATTTTATAAAAAATTCATTAGAAAAAGCTAAGGAATTGAAAATAAGTAACAAAGACGAGTTAGAATTTGAAGAACAATTATTAATAGCTGAAAACTTTGCTGTTACTGAAGGTCAGAAATGCACGCGTTGCAATAGTTGTAAAGTTTGTCCTGTTATAGATGCTGAACATGAACTTGAAAGAGAAAAGAAACGAAATTCAAAAAATTCTGTTTTACCAAGTAAACGAAATATTCTTATGTTTATGGAAAAAATAACTCACATAAGAAGAACAGCTGAACAAAGTAACGATCCCCATTTAGTGAATAAAATTTTTCAAACAACATCCTTGATGATGAAAGAAAGCGCTGAATTACTTAAAAAATGTTTTTACTGTAGACGCTGCGATAAAGCTTGCCCTGTTGATATAGAAATTCACCCACTCATGCGAGCCTATCAAACCATGGGCAAACTTCCATCGATGGGATCTAAACTGTGGGGTTTTTTATATGAACGTTTAATGGGTGAAGATATTTTTAAATCAGCCACATATCGTATAATTGCTTTTTTTACTTTATTAGGAGCTCCATTTCTTACATTTTTAAGAAAAATAAAAATAATTCCGGATTGGATAAAAACATATACAGTACCACCTACTTTATCTTTAGCGCATTATCATGCCCATGAACATGGAATTAAAATTCAACCGACAGATAACTTTGTTCTTATTAAAAATGATCAAAGTAATGAAAATTTCATAGCACAAAGTACCCATCAACCCAATAAAGTTTTTATTCGTTATCGTGGCTGCATGGATACATTTGGTAATCCGGCAGCAACTGAAGGTGTCGATGAATATTTTAAAAATATCTTAAACGCTCGAATTGTCGACCTTGAAAAAAAGATGTGTTGTGGATTTCCTTTTGAAGCAGATGGCTTACATGAACGTGCTAAACAAGCGCAAATAATGAGTCTAATAGAAATTGCCAAATGCATTTCTCGTCTCGTCCTTGAATGTCGCTCAGCCATGCAAGAAATTCCAAAATTTATTTTATTTTCTAATTGCCCTACTTGTTGTGAAGCCATTAAAGAAATGCGCAATTTATTAAAAAATGAAGCTACTACTGAATATGTTCGTTTAAAAGCAAATATCACAGAAGACTTTGATATGCGTTTAATAGATTTTGAAACAATGGATACTGCTGAATTGGCAATGTCAATAATAAAGAAAATACCAGAATTTCAAGAAGCTAAAAAAGCAAAAAAAACAGTCGGCCTTAAAGTACCATGTCATAACACAAAATCAGCAACAGCTGCTCAATTAGAATTGCTTAACTTATATTTTACTGGCGTTGCTGCCTATGATAGATGTTGTGGATTATCAGGTACTGGTCGCTTAAAACATCCAAAAATTGGAACTAAAATTTCTGAAAAATTATTCGAACAGATACGAGAAGAACCAGCAGAAATTGTTGTTAGTGGCTGTCCTAGTTGTAGAGATGGTGTGAAAATGCAAAAAGAAATTCTTGCTGCAAAAAAAGATGAAATTGCTAATTTTGAAGTTTCAGGAATTTTTCAAGAAATAATGAAGACAGTGAAATCTTAAGCTACAGCATTATGTACTAATTGAAATTTGATTTTTTAAAGCTGCTTCCTTTAAATTAGAAGATAAATTTTTATATTTATAAGAAAAATAAAAACTTAATAGGAAAAATAAAAAAAGTAAATTAGTGCTATAGAACATTAAATTTTTTATTTCTTTTATATCATTCATAAATGAAATAAAAAGCCCAGAAAAAGGAACTGAAATTTGATTAATAGCAAGTAAACAGCCAGTTATCTTTCCTAGCATAGAAACTTCTACTAAAGTTTTTCTTAAAATTCTTGCAAATAGAGAATTAACTAATGTAAATGCAATAATTAAACCATAAAAAATTACGAATGAGGAAAATCCAGTTGTAAAAACACAAATATATGACGATACAATTATACCAAATGCCCCAATTATGGAAAAATAAAATACTCTTTTTTCATCAATAAAATGGGAAGTAATTATCATTGATAGTGCACCAAAACTTCCAGCAACAATGTTTAACAGCCCAAATTCAGCATCGGATTTAAGATATAACAGTTTTACTAAGGGAGCTCCTGCTGCTTCAACAATACTGATAATAAAATTTATAAGACTTGCTTGCAATGCAAAGAAAAGTAGGATTGGAAATTTTTTAAAAACTAGTAATGTATTTTTAAAGCTAGTTAAGAATGATTCATGATTTTGTTTCTTTTTAAGTTTATTAGGGTCATCCTGCCATTTTTGATTTAATGTATTCACTAAATTGTATAAGTAAAAAATAGGAACAATTAATAAAAAATATTTTATAGGTAAATAAGTAATTAAAAAAATTGCAAATGCAGGGCCCACTAACATAGAAACTTGATCACACATATTTAAATAAGATACTACTTTTGTATATCTTTTTAATTCAATATTTTTCATAAGTAACACATCAGCCGCTATTGCTGTTTGTGACGTTCCTAATGAACTTATTGCACCTAAAATACCAATTACAACTGCTATACTATAATGAGTTGTGGATAAAATTATAAAAGCTATAAAGCAAGCAATAATTTTCAGTAAATCAATAGAAATCAAAGATTTTTTAGATCCAAATTTATCGGTTAAATATCCACCAAAAGGGAGAAACAAAACGCGCGGCAACCATTCAATAAAATAGGCCAGCCCTGCTGCAGAAATATTATTTGTAGTGTTAAACACAATCAATGGCAAAGCAAATAACAAAATATGATCTGCTACAAAAACTAGAAATATACTAAAAATAAATTTAATTTCTTTCAACTTAAACCTCTCTTTTATGGTTTAATGTTACTTTATATTTTATTCCTGAAAAAAATGTTATCCTTAATTTTTTAAAATTTAAAAAAAAAGATATTAATTTAGAATTTTACTTTTTACTAAATAGAATTTATTTATTTCATAAAATTATAGAATTATTTAAAAAATAATTTACTATCACTCAATTTATTTTTTAGAACCTATGAAATATATTTTAATATACTAATTAGAATATCATATTTCAAAATTTTACATCTAATTTACAAAATAAAAAAATTGGAAAGAAAGTAAAACATTTAGTAATGAATTTTACTCTCCCTCCATATAAATTTAAAAGAAAAAAAAGTAATGAATTTACTCTTTATCTTCTGATGTAGTTTCTGAATTTGCTTCAGAACATATACCAAGTTCTTTTAATTTATCAAGTGTTTTAACTTTAACAAAAGTATCACCTTCTTCATTTACAGATTTATGCGGATTATATCTGATAATTCCCATGTTAATTTCTCCTAAAAAAATTATTACATTGGCTTCAAGAAAAGCCAAAATTATTGTATACTATTTTTTCTAAGAATAAAAATAAAATGGAGTAAAAATGTTTAAAGAAAATGGATTTTTAATTGAAGAAAATTTATTTTTTCAAAATAAATGTGATGAAATTGTTGAAAATATGAAAACTTATTTAAAAGAAAAATATAGCAATATGTCTGTCCTATTTCATGCAGATTTAATTGTTCCAGAAATTTCAGAAATGTTGCACGATCATAAATTAACAACTATAATTAATGAAGTAATGCAAAATACATCAATTCTAGTTTCTTCGGGATATTATGCAAAAGGCTCAGAGACTAGTACTCATTATGAATCAATAAGACTTTCTAGCTTACCCAGTAATAAACTTATTGGAGTTTGGATTGCCCTAGATGATATATTACCTACTAATGGCCCATTTTTTTATTTTCCAAAATCCCATATTAAAAATTATTTAATGTTGCATGAAAGAATAAATATTTACAATAAAGAAAAAGAAAGTGTAAATAATTTTATTGACTCTCAAATTGAAGAAGATATTTCTGATTTTAATCTGAAAGATAAAATTAGGAAAATATTTTTAGCGAAGAAAGGGGATGTATTTATTTCTGATGGCAATTTATTGCATGGAGGTCATCAAATATTTAATTATAAATTGGAAAGACCTTCACTTGTTGGCTACTATTTGCCAAAAAACGAAAATAAATATTTTTATCCAGATTACTTGGACACAAAAAAAGAACGAACTTCAGCTTCACCTAGAGAAGATATAACTCCATTTGCTATATTTAAAAACAAAAATAAAAATGAAGCTCAAACACTAACTCCTGAAAGAGTATTTTCAACCGAAAATGCTATTGAAAATGTTTACAATTTCCTCAAAAAAAATAATTTTAAATTAGAACTCAATTCTGTTGGTAATGATATAGTCTCCTATGAATCAATTCTTTACCATGATAAATACAAAGTAATTGAAGGATATGGTAAAGGACTTACTCAAAAACAATCTATGGCAAGTTCTTTATTTGAAGCTATAGAACATATTATTTGTCGGGGAGATTTAATGGATACTTCAAATACCATTAATGTCTCTATTGAGGATGCTTTAAAAAACTATAATTGTTTTCCACTTAACACTTTAGAGAAAAATATTAAAAATAAACAACCCATTCTTTGGGATATTTTTGATGGAATAAATACAAGTGAGAAATTGATTGTACCAAGTTTTATTGTAGATTCATCAGGCGGTAGTCGCTCAATGCAAAGTAATTACCCTTATCATGAATTAGAAGGAGCTTACTCAAACTCAGGTACTGCAACAGGTTCAACTTTTGATGAAGCGCTTTTACATTCTCTTAACGAGTTAATTGAGCGCGATGCTCATTCTCTTCTACTACTTGAAACTTTTTGCAGAAAAGTTCCAAAAAATTTAAGAATTATAGATAAAAAAACGATACCTGAGCAACAACTAGATCTCTTGATGAGATGTGAAGATGAAATTGGTGCAGAAATAAAATTGCTAAACATAACAACAAATTTAAATATTCCATGTATATTATCTTTTTCTGAGAATATGGGGTTATTACAATACCCATTTATTGGATGCGGCTGCTCTCCAAGTGCAACTTATGCTTTAGAAAGATCTATATTAGAAACAGTGCAAACATATCATGCTTACATTAGAAACCCAGAAGAATATGTAAATTATATAAAAAATTCTGAAAATCAATTTAAAGAATTTCCTAAACTAAAAGAATGCGTAAAAGAAAAATATCATGAAATTATTAAAAAAGGATATTTTACAACATCAAATTTCAGAGAATTAAATGATTTATCCAAAAATTTATTTAATATTACTGAAAATATTAATGACTTTTCAGTTAATCATTTATTAAAAAATATTATCCAAATATTAAGCAATAATAAAATGAATGTATATGTTAAAACACTTTTTCATAATGAAATTCATAATTTATTTTGTGTAAAGAGTATAGTTAGAGAACTTGAAATTTTTAATCTTGTTACTTCAGGTCTTTTTCCACTACCAGGAGTTAGAGGTGAGTTAGCACTAAATTAAACATTAGATATTTGATAAATAAGCCAAAAAAATTAACAAATTATTTTGGCTTCACTTTTTCTTTAACTGCTATTGAGGAATCAGATTTTTCAAGTTTTTCTAATTTTAATTTTCCATCAATTTCATTGACAACAAGTGCTATGGACTCACCCCAATCGGTTTTAAATGCGTCAAACTCTGCTGGAAGTTTAGTTTTATTTTTTGCCTGACATTTCCAAGATCCAGCATTAAGCCATAATCCATCATTATAATAATTATCGCCCCAATCAAAATTTTCGGTTTTACTAGGAGCAATTGATTTTGTTGACATTGAAATTTGCATTTCTGAATCTGCTAATTCACATTTTAAAGCTATATTTTCTTTCGCATTATTCTTAATATTCCATTTAGTAGAAAATTCTGATGAAAAAGCAGAAGATTGAATGGCTAATAATCCGATACATGAAAAAGTTAACAGTAATTTCATTGAAAAGCTCCTTTAAATTCAGAAGAAAAACCCTCTAAGCTAGCAATTGGATAAATGTTGCAAATTTGAGGGTGAGAGTTCAGAAACTTTGGGACCATTGACATATGTATTATCATCAAACGATGTGACCATTGTCATTGCCGAATCTATTGAAGTCAATTCTGAAGTGTCAAAACCTTGAAAAACAATGCTTCTATGCGGTTTTTGAAGAGACAATTGATATAGTTTTTTATATCCTTCAAAAATTTCTCGATTTCTAACTAAATTTTGGTAGGCTTCGCTTACACTTAAACTATATTGACCTTTAGCTTCAGCAACTAATTCAGAAATTTTTTCCGCAGTTTGTGCTTCAAGTAGCTGGACAGCTAATTTTCCGTTTTCTTCTATGTCGGCTTTAGTTTTTTCTAATTGCGCTGAAACCGTATCAAATAATTGTTTAGAAACTTCTGTAAGTAAACTTATTCTACTTAAAAAAGCTGTTTCTAAATGAATTCCCCATTTTTCTAATCTATTTTTAATTTCTTTTTTTAATATATTGTTAACTAAATCTCTATTTTCCAAGACGTATTTAAATTCAAAAGTTCCTAAAATTGTAGTTGTCATACTAATAACCGTACTATGCATAAATTTTTCTACATTTTCAATTTGAAAAGCAGCCATAGTAGGGGAAAATATTTTAAATTCATAAAATAAATCAACAATTATTGTAGTACCTCTTTGATCATTAACATGAATTTCTTCAATACATCTAAAGTCTTTTTTCAAAGAAACTGTAATAAATTTTACCCAGGGAAATATTTTATCAAATTGAAAATGTAACCCTGGCTTTTCAATTACTTTAATAAATTTCCCAAATTTGCATAGTAATATTTGAGTTTCATTTTCAACTTGAAGAGTGATATTTCTAAAAATAAAAACAATAAATGGTATAACTAAACAACCAGCTATAATTCCTATTACATAGTTTAATGAATTTATATTCATTTTAACCTCTTTACGTAAGATAATTTTGCTTCAGAATATACTTCGATTTCTCTTCTTTGGATATATTCTTGAAGAGTTCCTACATCACTTAACTTTTCAAGAATTTTTGCTTGAGTTAAAATTTCTGCTTTCACAGATTTTGCTTTAGACTTTGCAATTTCAATCCCTTTTTTCGCTGCAAGCAATTTCTGCTCACATTCTGCTTCTTTTAAAGCAAAGTTTTTTTCAGCTTCCGTTTGAGCATGAATGACAGCATTTAATGCTTGAGCAAGTTCTTCTGGAGGTAATATGTCGATAATATCGATTCCTTCAAATTGAAACCCATAATGTTCCCGAAATTTATCACTGCACAACTCATTTATTTGTAAATTTAATTTACTTCGTTCAGTTCTTAAAATTGCATATGATCCTTTTATTAATTGCTTATCTTTATCAGATGATAACATTTTCCCATTACTAAATTTACCAATTTCTTGGTGCATTAACCCATTAAAAAAATTTTTTATATGCTCTTTGGGTTTCTCCATAGAAAATAGAATTGAGTAAATATTATTTAGCAAAGGAGTGTATCTTAGTTTTGCTTCTATTTTTAAAAGAGTTCCGTCTGTCGTCATAAGCATTGTTGCTGTTTCAGACATTGTTAAATCTAAAATTTGTTCCTTAATTGAAATTTTCTTTACTTTTTCCCAAGGAAATTTAAAATGAAGTCCTGAGTTATAAATTTTTAAGTTAAAATTTGAAGTATCATTTGATTTTGCTTTTCCAAAAGAAATAATAGTAGCTATATGACCTTCTTGAACCTGAAAAAAAATCTTTCTTAATGTAAAAATTAGATAAACTAAAAACCCTAAAATAAAACCTAAAAAAATTTGCTCAATCATTAATTACTCCATTTAAAATTTATCACTTTGTAAATTTAATTTTGAACCTATATTTAGTAAATTTGTTTTGGAATCTGAAAATGTTGTATTGTGTTTTTTATACGCCTTTACTAGTCCTTTATTTACTTCAACAACATCATCATTAAAATGCAAATGAGCATCAGTCACTAATGGAAGTAACTCAACTTTATCAATAGAATCTATCACACTTCCGTGAGGGACATATTTTCCAGAAGGTATTTCGACACCAACTACGATTGCGCCTATTCCAATGTAACAATGAGAACCAATAATAGAATCATGGACTATAGCTTGAAATCCAATAAATGAATTGTTTCCAATGTAACAAGGTCCATGAACAAGAGCTTGGTGAGCAACAGAAACGTTTTCACCTATATAAACAGCCCAATCATCTTCACCAACTGTTACCCATTTTTCTTTTAAAGCATGTATCACTACACCATCTTGGATATTAGAATAATTTCCAATATAAAAAGGCGTGCCTTCATCTGCTCGAATAGAACTTTCTGCGGCAATATGTACTTGTTCCCCTAAAATTACTTTACCTATAATAGAAGCTTTATGATGAACGAATGATGAAGCAGCAAAAGAAGCTTTATCACGAATTTGTTCAAACCAACTATTTTTTTCTTTTTCGAGATTAATATGTTTCTTTTTTAAAAGATTTTCTTTTTTATCAATTGTATCTATAAGTGCTCTGATTTTTTTTGATTTTGCTTGTTTATTTTTATCCGCTAATTTCTCATCAGTAGTTGTTTTCTCAAAAAGACGATTTAAAAAGTAAATGCATATACCTAAAAATAATCCAAGCATTAAATGTCCAGTAGTTGTTCCGATAGCCGTTACTAAAAAAGACAATGCTTGGAATTTACTTTCCTTCATTAAATGAAAAAGACTTTTAAATTCAACTAAACGAAAACCTACGACGCATAGTAAACCAGACAAAGCTGCCAATGGAATTGCTTCCATAATTTGACTAAAATAAAGGATTGAAGCAATTAGTAAAATTGCATGCAAAAATGCTGACAATCTTGTTTTCGCTCCGCTTTGAACATTCACAGTTGAACGAACTATCACACCAGAAACAGGCATGCCGCCAACTAAACCAGAACCTAAATTCCCAATTCCCTGCCCTAATAATTCTAAATTTGAATTATGTGGTTTTTTAAAATTAGTCATTCTATCTATTGCTTGCGCTGACAATAATGATTCAACTGAGGCTAAAAAAGCTAAAGGAATTGTTGCAAAAAATAAATTTAATAGTTTATCAGAAGCCACCCAAGGAAAACTAGGAAAAGGAAGAGAATTTGGAATTGCACCAACTCTCTCTATACTCCAATTCAAATGTGCAGATAGGGCAGTGACAATTACAATTGCAATAAAAGAGGCTGGTAGTCTTTTAAATGATTTACAAGCAATAACAAGGAATGCAACAAATAATCCACAAATCACTGCAAACCATGAAACTTCATGCAGCCATCTATAATCATCAAAGCTTTTAAGAATGTGCAGAATGGAATAGTCAAAACCAAATAACTGAGGAATTTGTGAATCTAGTAATTTAATTCCAACACCAGTTGTAAAACCAGCTAACACAGCTTCAGGGACAAATTTAATAAATTTTCCAGCTGAAATAAAACTTAAAAGAATTTGAAAGCAGCCAATAAGTAAACAGGAAAAGCAAACACCTATTGGCCCATAATCTTTTGTGATTGCCAATACCATTACATTTAAAGCCGCAGCTGGACCTGTAACTTGTAAACGAGCTCCGCCAAATATTGCAGCGAGCCCCCCGCCAATTGCTCCAGCTAACAAACCGGAACTAGCAGGAAGTCCACAAGCAACGGCAAGGGCAATATTAAGCGGTAATGCAACTGAAGCGACTGTAATTGCGGAAAGAGCATCTTGTAAAAGAGATTTTCCTTGTAAAACTCCAAGCCAATCTTTACTTAGTTCTACCGCAAATTCTTTAAAATTATTACCATTAATATTTTTTGAATTCTTTAATTTACTATTATCTGATAAATCAAAAATATTTGTTACTTTCATTCTCTACCTTCTTATTTGAAAATATAAAAAATGAATTTTTTTATCTCTTAATTAAATTTGAACACCATCTATTATCCCAACAAAGTTTCATATTATTTTCATTTAGTTTTATATTAAAGTTTACTATTTCACGCAAGTGAGTCATTTTTACTGCTAGACTTATTGAATATCCTTGTGAATCTTTTGTAAATGATTTAACTTCATATTTTCCTATGACCTGAGCATCAGTTCTGCTAGAAGATTTAGTACAATGATAGTCATCATAATATTCTAAGTATGATTCTACTCTATTGTTATCTTTAAAAACATAATTATAAGTCCCTTGAAATAAACCATCCCCATAACTACTACAACTTGTGCCTCGCCAATCAGTATTATCTAATAGAGAAGAAACAGTAGGAAGTGAAAAAGAATTTTGCTGCAAACAGACTAGAGTACTAGCGAGAAATATTTTTTTTAGCATTTTCTACCTCATTTAAATATATTATTATATGTTAATGTAATAATAATTTTTAAATTTAAAAATGCAAGTTATTTTTATTGCAAAACTATTTTATATTTTTAAAGATAAATTAAAAATACATAAAGCAACTTTATTGATTCAAAAAAAAATTTACTTGATAAATTATTTTTTTTGAATAATAATAGGCGAAAACTTAAAGGAACAAATTATGAAAAACCTGATGCCTGGATTAAGGAAATTTACCGAAAATGTATTCCCAGAACAAAAAGATCTTTTTGAAACTTTGTCGCAAGGGCAAAAACCACATACGTTGCTAATTACATGTTCAGATTCCAGAATTGATCCTAATTTATTGACACAAACCCAACCTGGAGAACTATTTGTAATACGCAATGCGGGAAATATTATACCTCCTTATGGAGCTTCAGGCGGAGGAGAAGAAGCCTCGATAGAATTTGCAATTGATGGCTTAAAGATTAGCAATATCGTAATTTGCGGACACTCTCACTGCGGCGCCATGGCAGCACTCATGGATAAAGTTGATTTAGATAGCCTTCCTTCTGTAAAACATTGGCTAAGACATGCACAAACAACCAAAAAAAGAGTATTAGCATGCAGCAAGAATAATGATTTTAATTTAATGGATGTAATTGAAGAAAATATATTGACTCAAACTGATAATCTAAAAACACATCCATCTGTATCATGCGCTCTAAGACAAAATAAAATTAGACTTTATGGTTGGGTATATCAATTTGAAACTGGTGAAGTAATGATATATGATCACATGCAGAAAAGTTTTGTAAAATCTGTCGCAGTAAAGGAAGAGGTTCTAAATGAACCAAGTCGATTTGAATTATGAAAAGTATTACTTCATAAATCAACATGAAAAAAAATCATTTTTTAGAACTGCTGTAACATGGAATGGTTCTGTTACACCAGTTGTAATTCATAGAGTCCTTTTCTTTATGTTGTATGCATATATTGCTAGTTCGCTCGAAAAAATTTACCCCATATCAACTTTTCCTATAAGCCCATTCCAATACACTGGTTTTGCACTTGGAGTGCTTTTAGTTTTAAGACTTAATGCTGGACTAGAGCGCTGGTGGGAAGCTAGAAAATTATGGGGAAACATTGTTAATCAATCAAGAAATTTGTCGATAATGGTAAAAGTTCATTGTAAAAATGATGAAGAAAAAAAGAAAATATTAAAATACCTTGCAGCTTGGCCGTACGTGATCATGAATAGTTTAAGGAATGACTTCAGCACAACTAAAATAAATAAGTTTTTAACTCAAGATGATTTAGAACAAATGAATAATCATCCTCATAAACCAACATTTATTGCTATTAAGTTAGATGAATTATTTCAAAAATATTTATGCTCTGAAATAAATTCATACGTATTTCATCTTTTACAAAATGAACGTTTATTATTACTTAATTCAGTTGGCGCATGTGAAAGAATTGCATCGACACCAATTCCATTTGTTTTGGCAATTAAAATAAGAAGATTTATATTAATGTTTATTATATTGTTACCTTTTTGTATGAATGACAAGACAAATATTTATTCCGCAATTATTGTTGGTCTCGTTTCATACCCTCTACTTTCGTTAGATGAAATAGGGGTACATTTGCAAAATCCTTTTTCATTGAAAAGTTTGAGTTGTCTTCCATTAGAAAATATTTGTGATAAAATTAGTGCAAATATTTCGGAAAATAGTTTTTGACTTTTCCAAAAATACCTTAGTGTCTAGTTTCTTACTTTTTTTATAAAAATATTTAAAAATTTCAGTAGGAATATTGTATGCGAAAAGACAGTATATTTGATATACCCAAAAATCTACCAATTCCCCATTAAGCACAATAAAAAATAAAGTTGTTGTGTTTTGTTACCCTAGAACGGGAAAACCAGAAGAAGAAGCACCTCTTGGTTGGGATCAAATTCCTGGTGCAAGGGGGTGTACTCCGCAGCTTTGTGGTATTAACAGCAAAGAGAATTTATTCGAAAAATTTGGAGTGACAGTCTTTGGACTAAGAATGCATCTAAAAAATTATATCATTAATTTTTTAGATGCATTCTTATTTTATTAAATATGAAATTAAAAAACAATGCTTTAAAAAAACTCATAATAATGAAATAATTTAATGGAATTTTTTTTATTTACTTTTGCAAAATAGGAAATTATGAAAACCAAAAGACCGTTGCTTACTTTAAAAATGAATGTTGAAGACTTTTTGAATTACTATTGGCTAAAAGAAGAGTTAAGAATTTTTTGTCGAAAAAATAAGCTCCCAACTTCTGGTTCTAAAGAACAATTACAAAAACAAATAGCTCACTTCTTAAAAACAGGGAAAATACTTGCTAGTGAAGTAGTTACTAAAAAATCAATAATTAAAGATAGTGATGGGAATATTACATTGCAAACTTTAGTTAAAAATTTTAGAAATGATTCTAAAACGAGAATTTTTTTTATCCAACAAATAGGGAAAAATTTTCATTTCAATGAGTATTTAAGAGAATTTGCAAAAAAAAAATTTAGAAAAAAATTCTAAATTAACCTATGCAGATTTAGTAAAAGGCTGGAAGCAAAGTGAAGAATTAAAAAAAGAGAAAAGCTATAAAAGTAAAATTGGGTCACAGTTTGAGTATATGGCATTTATTCGAGATTTTTTTGCTTTTGAAAAGAACAAATCACAAAAAGAAGCTATTGCCGCTTGGAATTCAATAAAGTTATTGCCAGGAAAAAGAACTTATAAAAATTATTTAAAAAATATTAAACATAAAGAAAAATCACTATCAATAAAAAACAATTTATTACCAGATCCTACGGCTGTGCGAGTGGCATTATGGCGTGCTTTACATGTTTTAAAAGATTTACCTCCTTATATCTTTAAAGACAAAATTGCTTTAAAACTAATCAATCCAGAAATAAATTGGCAATCAAGACCTGATATGCATTTAGAAAATACAAAGGGTTTTAGAGCAAGTATCGTAGCTCGAAGCCGTTTTATTGAGGACATTGTTATTCAAAAAATAAAATTTGGAATGAAACAATATCTCATTTTTGGAGCAGGGTTAGATACTTTTGTTCAACGTCACCCTGAATTGGAAAATAAAGTAGCAATTTTTGAAATTGATATAAAAGAAACTCAAGAATGGAAAATTTCACGCTTAAAAGCTTTAAAATACACTAAACCTAAAAATTTGAATTATATTTCAGTTGATTTATCAGGAAAAATATCTTGGTATGAAAAATTAATAAAATCTAAATTTGATTTTAAATCCCCATCAATAACAGCAATTGCTGGAGTTTCATTATATCTTTCCAAAGAAGAAAATTTACAATTGTTAGTGCAATTTGCAAAATTCCCTCAAGGATCAATAGTAATTATTAGTTTTATTTTGCCGATAGAACTACTAGAAGAAAAAGATAAAAATAACTTTAAACAGGTAATATTGCGCGCAAAACAAGCAGGTACACCTTTTCTCAGTTTCTTCTCACCGCAAGAGCTGTTAACTTATGCTAAAAATGCAGGATTTAAAAAAGTAACGCACGTAGGAAAAAAAGATATCATTAATTTATATTTTAAAAATCGAAAAGACGATTTTCTTCCCAGCAGTGGAGAAGAATATATTATAGCTTGTACATGAAACTCTCTGCTCATTGAAAATAGAATAGAGTTTCACATAAAACCCTGAACTAATCTTTACCTGGGTAAGTTTGAAATTTAGGTAATTTTTCAAAGTGATCCAGCCAAGAAACTCTTTCTTTTACCATAACTTGAGAATCAGGAGGATTGGCACTTAAATCATCTAATGTGCCAGAATGAATATCAATTAAGCCAGGAAGCATAATTTCATTCCGATAAAATAACCCTGTACCACAGGCTCCACAAAAGTAACGTTGCGCATTCTTAGAAGAAGAATACGCAATAGGATTTCCGGTAATTTTAATTTGTTCATTTTTAAAAGCAATCCATCCTACCATTGGAGCGCCTGACCAACGTCGACAATCAGTACAGTGGCACAAGGAGTGATAAACTTCTTTTCCTTCAGCAATATATGAAATTGCTCCACAATGACATTGTCCGCGCCGTTGATGTATTGAACTCATTTCCATTATCCTTTCAAAACAAAATAACAATAAAGCAATGAAGTTTACTATAAAAAGAGTAAGACTTCAATCAATTGTTTTTCAAATTTTACAAAATTTATCTTCTCATCTAAAAAATTTATATTTGTATTTAATATTTTAAAAAAATAAAAAAATATTTTTACTTGACTCCACTATAATAATAAATCATTTTTTCTTTTTGCAGTAAGGAGTTTAAAACCAATGCAAGCAACAAAAATTATAAGTAGATTCTGTTACTTAATTATTACATTAATTTTTATTCTCCCAATCTTTCCAAATAATAAATATATATTAAATAATGCTCAAATAATTACTAGTGAAAACAATTTTATTCCTTTTCTGGGGTATATTGAAATTAATAATGACATTATTGAAAATGTCCAACAAGGACTATATAAAAATGAAACTCAAAATATTAATGTAATTAATTGTAACCAAAAATATGTAGTTCCTGGATTTATAGATACACATACACATACTGAAAGTATTCCAGGAATGACTTCTCAACAAAAACTAAGTAAATTAAATAAAGATATTGTAAAAAATTATTATGTTCAACTTCCAAAAAGTTATTTGTATTTTGGATATACCACAATTCTTGATTTATCGCTTGGAAATAAAAAAGGAGTTGAAGAATTTAATTCAAATATTTTCCATCCGCAATTATTAATAAGTGGTGGGCCTATGGCAGAAAAAGGAGGATATCCTTTACACTTTCTAAAAAGTGATCATTCATTTCATTCTATTGACAGCAATGCAAAAAATTACAAAACTCAAATAAATACCGCTATTAGCAATATTATTAGTAATAATGGAGTTATATTGAAATTGTACTATGAAAAAGGTTTTGAAAAAAATGAATCGTTACCTAACCTTTCAGAAAAAAGTTTCATTTATAGCATAGATCAAGCCCATAAGAATAAAATTTCAGTTATTGTTCATGCTAATTCACTTGAAGCATATAATGAAACAATAGAATTAAATCATGATGGATATGCCCACGGTCTTTGGAGATGGGGAAATCTAAATTACAATCCAAAAGAGCTCCCTCCTGAAGTTAAAAATATTCTAAATAAACTTATTACTTACAAAATAGCTTATCAACCAACTACACAAGTTATGCACGGAATATTGTCACTTTATGATCATAATTTTTTAGAACAAGAAGACGTTCGAAAAATAATTCCAAAAAAATTACTGGACTGGCTAAAAAATGAAAAAAATCAGATCGTCGCAAACGAAATAAAATCAGGTATAACTAAAGAACAGGCTCTTGAAGTTTTTAATAAGGGACAACAAGCATTAAATTATTTAGCAAAACGCAATGCATTTTTACTATTTGGTAGCGATACTCCGTCTGCCGCAATTCATACAAATTTACCAGGATACAATGGATATTTAGAAATGCTTAATTGGTCAAAAGCTGGAGTCACAAATTCTCAGATATTAAAAGCAGCAACTATTGATAACGCTAAATTTCTTAATCTTGATGAAAAAATAGGCTCAATTGCAAAAAATAAGACCGCAAATTTACTCCTTCTTGATAAAAATCCACTCGATAAAATTGAACATGTAAATTCTATTCAAAAAATTATTTTAAATGGAAAAATTATTGCAAGAGATGAATTAATTTCCAACCTTTAAATGTTGAAAATTTTTATTTTAAATTTTGCAAAAAAAATTTACAAGTTTTTATTTTTCAGAATTTTTAATTATTTTTGAAAACTGCTCATGCAGTAAAATTTATAAAAGGCAAATAGCTTTCTTTTATCACAATGATTCTTAAAAACTATACTTTGAATAATTCCATTTAATATTGGAAAAATTGAATAAGTCAAAGGAATGGCGATTTTTTTTAATTGCTAGAAAACAAATATGCAATTAATTTTTTATTTCGTGTTCACCTAATACTTAACAAGGAGAATTTATATGTCTTACAAAAGTATGAAGTTAATTAAAGTTGCTATTGCATGTACTATATTGCCATTATCTTTCGCAGCAAGTGCTTTTTCCATCAGAGGTTTAAATGATAAATGCCTCGATGTGCGCTTTTCAGGCACAGCTAATGGAACACCTGTTCAACTATGGGATTGTAATGGATCAGCAGCCCAAGAATGGTACTTCGATAGAGGCCGTGTTATAGGTATAGGTGGAAAATGTTTAGATGTTCAATATGGAATTCCATATAATGGAACACCAATTCATTTATGGGATTGTAATAATACTCCTGCTCAAAATTGGGGTTTTATTAACAACTTTTTCCAAGGCCTTGGTGGCAGATGTCTCGATGTTCGCGGCGCAAATCCTGCTAATGGAACTCCAGTTCAAATTTGGGACTGTGTTGATCAGCCACAACAAAAATGGCGTTTAGTTACTAATTAATACGAATTAAAATATAGATCTTTCCTTATCAATCACATTAAGTAAATATAAAATTTTGATCCAGAAGAAATTATAATTAGAAAAAATAATATCATTTAAAATAAATTAGTCATAAAGGAATAGTTATAGTTCTTGGTAATTTATCACTATTTTGCCACCAACCAATATTTGAAAAACGTAAATAATTATCTTCATTATCATTTTTGAAATATTCTAAACGCGCTTGAATTGTTGGATCAACTAACATTTTTTTATTTGCACATATTGTTCCCATATCTTTTCCATTTATTTTTATTGTTAAACCCCATCCGTGTGGATAATCTACACCAAAAAAAGTTATTAAAGAACAAGGCTGTTCAGTATCATAAAATGAAATTCTAAAGTTGTTAAAAGATATAGCTTCATTATCTTGAATGTGTGTTTTCTTTTTAGCCTCTAAAATTAAGACTGCAAAAGAGGGGACAATTGAAGAAATATCATACGTATGATTATAAATTAAATCTTGTTTTGTTTGGTTTATAAATTCAACTTTAAAAATTGCAAAAGCATTGCAAAAAAATAGTGAAGAATAAAAGAAACAGAAAAATATTAAACAGCGTTTCATTTTAATACTCCTATTAATTCCCTAAATGTTTATTTTTGAATTTTTTCTTCAATCTCATCATAAAAATCAACCTGTATTTAGCTAATATCGAAAAAGAAAAAAAAGATAAATAAAACAAAATAAATTTAGTAATATTCATTTATTTAGTAGACCTTAAAAAATTAATTTATTCTAGATTAAAAAACAGAATGAAAAAAAGATAAAATTATGCTTAATAGTACATTTAAATTTTATTTTTAGCAAGAATATTAAGAAATAAATTAATTTTTTTCTTCTGATTCAACCATAACCAAGAATAAAAAAAGTTTACTTTATATTTAAAGCTGAAGTAATTTTTGTATTAAGTAATAATATAATCTTATAATTGCGGACCTACTTGAGCAATTAAAGAACTGCCTTTTATTTTTTTGAAATTATCGATAAACATTTGTGCTATTTTCTTTCTTGAAAGATCGTAAGCTTCTTTATCTTTCCAAGTATTTCTAGGATCCAATATTTCACTTGGAACATTACTTACATTGACTGGAATTTTTAAATTAAAGACTTCAAAGTTTTTAAAAGATTCATCCTTCAACGTTCCTGCATGAATAGAATCAAGTATAGCTCTTGTGTGTTTTAAAGAAATACGTTCTCCGGAACCATAACCTCCACCAGTCCATCCTGTATTAATAAGCCAAGTTTTTACTTTTGGAAAAGTTTTTAGTTTTTCATCAAGTAATTCGGCATATTTTTGTGGAGAGCATACCATAAAAGGTGCGCCAAAACATGCTGAGAATGTTGCTGAAGGCTCTTTTACTCCAACTTCTGTTCCTGAAATTTTCGCTGTATAGCCACTCATAAAATAATAAAGTGCCTGTTCTGAAGTTAATAAACTTACCGGCGGAAAAACTCCAAAAGCATCGCATGTTAAAAAGATTATATTATTTGCATGGCTAGTTACACATGGTACCTTAGAATTTTGTATATAATCAATTTTATATGAAGCCCTAGTATTTTCTGTGATAGTTAAATCATTATAATCAGCTAATCTAGTTTTGGGATCCAAAATAACATTTTCTAAAAGACTTCCAAAACGAATTGCTTGAAAAATATCTGGTTCTTTTTCCATGGAAAGGTGATCACATTTAGCGTAACAACCACCCTCAATATTAAAAATTCCTTGATCACTCCAACAATGCTCATCATCACCTATTAATTTTCTTTTTGGATCCGCTGATAGAGTTGTTTTTCCTGTACCTGATAAACCTAGTAAAATACTTACATCTCCTTGCTCACCTTCAGTTACTGAACAATGCATAGATAAAATATTTTTTTGTGGCATTAAATAATTCATAATACTAAAAATACCTTTTTTCATTTCACCAGCATATTCAGTACCAAGAATTACTATTTCTTTTACTTCTAAATTAAGACAAATACTTGTTTTAGATGTTACTTCAGGTATATCTTCATCAGCGCTTTCAGCTCCAGCATTATAAATTATGCAGTCAGGTTGACCAAAATTTTCTAATTCAGATTTAGTTGGTAAAATAAACATATTTGAAACAAATAAAGCATGATATGGTCTTGAACAAATTACTCTTACCTTTAATTGACATGATTTGTCCCAACCAGCAAAGACATCAAAAACATAAAGGCGAGGTTGGACTTTAAAATATTCGATTGCTTTTTGTTTATTTGCGTTAAAGCCTTCTTCAGAAATTGGAATATTTACATCACCCCAATTAACATGAGCTTCACTTTCAGGATGTCTTACAATACGTTTATCTTTTGGACTTCTCCCTGTCTTTTCACCAGATCTGGCAGATAATGCTCCCGAAGATGTGATTATCGAACCTATCTCATATTTTATTGCGTGTTCATATAATTCAGCAGGTAGTAAATTATGAAAAATTTCTGCATTTTTAATTCCATATTCGTTTAGCATAAAAATATCCTTCGCAAAAAATGAATGAATTGGGCTTTTCATAATTTATGATACTAATGAACACCCTGAAGTTAGTAATTGTTAATTAACTATTTTTGTGTTGTTTATTTTAAATTTAAAAATTTTTATTTTTTAAATTAATCCTCTAAAATATAAAAACAGTTCAATAGTTAAAAGTACAATAGGAATAAATTAGAACCACTTGAATTGCATGTCAAGACGAGCTTAAAATTGAATGATAAATTTAAATTATTTGTTAAAAAATAAAATTCTTTTTGTTGATTATAACGAATTTATATATTTAGCTATAGCTTCTTTTTGTTCTGCAGTTAATGTTGCTCTATAGTCAGGCATAACATCTTTTTTACCACCATTTAAAATATCAATAATTTGCTTGTCACTATATTTTTTAAAAGGTTGTATTTTTTTCGATAAATTACTTCCAACAGGTCCATCACCTGCTCCTGAAGCACCATGGCACATTACACAATGTTGGTTATATAACCCTTTGCCTTGAGTAACCAATTGCTCATTTTTATCAGCATAAACATTAAAATCTATTGTCATGAATAAAATAAAAATTAATTTTAGCGCTTTCATAAAAATCCTCATGTATGAGTGCCTTAAAAACCTTTATTTTAGATAATACCTAAAATTTTATCTTGCAGATTCTTTGGCAGAACTTCATAATGTGAAAAATGCATAGAACTACTCGCTCTTCCTTGCGATAAAGAACGAATATCAGTCTCATAACCAAATAAACAAGATAAAGGAATATTTGCATGCACTACTTGTAAATGTCCCCTGGTATCGAGTCCAGCAACATGTCCTCGTCTACTATTGATATCTGAAACAATAGTACCACTATAGTCGGGTGGAACGACAACTTCAACTTTCATAATAGGTTCCATCATGACAGGTTTTGCTGCACTTAGTGCCGTTCTTAAAGCGTTGCTTGCTGCAACTTTATAAACCACATCATCAATAGCTTGCGAATCAAAAGAATAGTCTGTTACTTTAACTTTTAAATTAACTAGTGGATAACCACATAAAGTACCACTCCCAACAGAACCATTGAGAGCTTCTTTAATAGCAGCCACAATATTCGTTGGAACCATAGATTTTGCAGGAACTTCAATTTCTACATTTCTTTTTTCATTATTTGGTTCAATTTCTAAAGAAACTTTAGCTGAAAATGTTTTATTAGATAATGTTCTGCTGAAAGAATCGCTTGCTTTTGCAGGAATAGAAATACATTCACGATAAGATACCTGTGGATTACCAACATTTGCATTAACTTTAAATTCACGTAACAAACGATCTGCTATAATTTGTAAGTGCAGTTCTCCCATTCCAGAAATAAGAACTTGCCCAGTTTCTTCGCTTGTAGAAACTTTTAGTGAAGGATCTTCTTGAGCTAATTTATTTAAACTTTGTTGTAATTTATCTAAATCACCACTACTTTTTGGCTCAATTGCAAGAGAAATAACTGGATCAGGAAACTTCATAGACTCATAGGCAATAGGGGCATTCACATCGCATAATGTGTCTCCGGTAGTTGCAAATTTTAAGCCTACTACAGCGACAATTTCTCCCGCTGAAGCAACTTGTAATTCTTCTCTATCGTTTGCATGCATGCGAAGTATTTTAGTTACACGTTCTTTTTTATTTTTTAAAGTATTTAAAACGGCATCACCAGTTTTAATTGAACCAGAATAAATACGCATAAAAAATAATGCCCCAACAAATGGATCGCTCATTATTTTAAATACTATTCCTGAAAAAGATTCATCTTCTTGTGAAAGGCGTTTCCCACTTTTTACCACTCCTTCAATTTCAACTCCTTCCACTGGAGGTAAATCTAAAGGAGATGGTAAATAGTCTATTACGGCATCTAGTAAAGGCTGAATTCCTTTATTTCTAAAAGAAGAACCCATAAAAATTGGTACAATTTTTAAATCTATAACAGCTTTTCTTAAAGCGCTTTTAATTTGCTCTGCAGTTACTTTTGCGTCAGCTAATACGGCCTCAGCCAATTCATCATCAAAATCAGCCAGATTTTCCACTAAAACTTGGCGATATAAAAGAGCATCGTCTTTTAAATTAGCAGGAATTTCTTGAATAACTGGTTGAGTATCTTTATCGTCAGAGCGCCAAATATAAGCCTGCAGAGAAATAAGATCAACAACTCCTGTAAAGCTACTTTCTGCCCCAATTGCAATTTGTGCAAAAGCAACATTTGTATTTAATTTTTCTTTCATAGATTGAATGCACATTTCAGGATCTGCACCCACTTTATCCATTTTATTTAGAAAAGCGACTCTAGGTACTTTGTAACGATCAGCCTGTCTCCAAACCGTTTCTGACTGTGGTTCTACCCCATTAGCGGCATCAAATACCGCAACAGCACCATCAAGCACTCGCAAAGAACGTTCCACTTCAACAGTAAAATCAACATGGCCAGGAGTATCAATTAAATTGATTCGATGATCTTTCCAAAAGGTAGTTGTTGCTGCAGAAGTAATGGTGATTCCACGCTCCTGTTCTTGCACCATCCAATCCATTGTTGCTGTACCTTCGTGTACTTCCCCTAATTTATGGCTACGCCCAGTGTAATACAAAATTCGCTCAGAAGTAGTTGTTTTTCCTGCATCGATATGTGCCATGATACCAATATTGCGATATTTTCTTAATTCTAGATTACTATTAGACATAATTAAGTTCTTTCAACAATGTAATATAATTGAGAAATTCAAAGGGGATAGCGATCCTCTATGCATGATTAGGTATACAATTTATCTTTAAAAATCAACAACTGATGCAGTTACATGAACTATCAATCATTGTAGAGGTAGTTAAAAGTAGCTTTAATTCTTGAAAAGAAAGAAATTATATTAAAGGTATTTGTTAGTAAAATTCTCTTTAAGCGAATAATTAGGAACAAAATTTTTTTGACACCAAGCATATTTTATAAATCTAGTTAATACTGATCAATAATAGCCCATGTTAAAATATAATTTAAGCTAACAATCAGGAGAATAAAAATGCGCCACACAAATTTACTTTTTATCAAAATATTATTTGTTTTTATTGCACTCATAACATGTCAATTCAGTTACGCAGGAACCTGCACCATTCATGTAACTCGTGAGGCTTGCCCAGGAATGGAAAAAGACAGCTATGCAAAATGTGGTGGAAAACCTAGTTGTGATGAAACGAAAAAAACAGGCAGCGCAGATGCATGTGCAAAAGCAGCTTTAGAAGCTTGTGATAACGTTGCAGCAAGGCAAAAACAAACAAAAACAAAGAAAATTACAGCCGATTTTGATGGCGCTCCTGTTGAGGGAGGGAAGAATTTTTGTGATCCAAGTCGCCCCGACTTTAATAAGTGCTAAAGTTTAGGTTTAGATTATTAAAAATCAAACTGGAAATTTATGAAAATATTAAATAAACTTTCCTTAAAAGCAAAATTAAACCTCCTAAATGGTACTTTAGCTCTATTTTTATTACTTGTAAGCGCTGTTGCCCAATTTGGAATTCATTCAAGTAATTTAATAATTGAACAACTTTCTTCTAATGAATCTTCTCATTGGTTAAATCAATCCTTAATTGTAAAATCAGATATTCAAGTCGCAGTGCGAGTGGCATTTGAACCTTATGCTGAAGGAAAAGCTGTTGCTGCTGGTCCTATAAAAGATGCTAATGATTCTATAAAAACATTTGAACAAAATTTAGATAAATTTGCTGCTGAAAGTAAATTTACCCCTGAAGAAAGTACTAAATTTAACAAATTAAAAGACCAATGGAAAACCATTAAAGAAAGTTTGACTGTAATTTTAAAAAATATGCAAGAAGGTAAGTTAAAACGAGAAGAAATTAATGCACTGATAATAAAAACCGAAGATGCTTTTTTAAATGTAAATGATATTTTAAGTGAAATATTAGCAGGAAACAGAAAAAAAACTTTAGAACTCCATACTACTGCTCAATTAAAAGAAAAAATTTATTTCGCAGGACTTTTAACACTACTTATTTTAACAATAACTATTTCTGTTATTAGCTTTGTTTTTACAATAAGATTAAATAGAAGCTTTAAAAAACTAAGTACAGATCTTTTTAGTAGATCAAAAGAAATAACAACTGTTGTTAGCTCGCTAAAAGAAAGTTCAGATTCTCTTAATTCTGCAATTAACGAACAGTCCCATTCAATCCATGATACAACCGCAGCAATAAATCAAATGAATTCAACAGTTAATAATACAACTTTAAATACAAGAGAATTATTTGATGTTTCTAAAAGTTCATTAGAAAGAGCAGATAGTGGCAAATTAATTATGTCAAATTTAGTTACAGCAATGGAAGCAATTCATAAATCTAACGAACAATTACAAGAGATAAGCCAAATAATAACTCAAATAAATACAAAAACAGCAGTAATAAATGACATAGTCTCTAAAACAGAATTATTATCCCTCAATGCTTCTATTGAATCTGCGCGCGCAGGTGAGCAAGGAAAAGGCTTTGCAGTTGTTGCTGAAGAAGTAGGTAATTTGGCGAAAATTAGCGGTAAATCATCAAAAGAAATCCAAGATTTAATCTCAAAAAGCGAAGAACAGGTTTCAAAAATAATAGAACAAACTAAAAAAAGAGTTGATGATGTAAAAGAAGTAACAAATAATGCACAAAAATCATTTGAAGATATTTCAGAAAATATTTCCTCGCTTTCGAATTTTATCGAAAAAATTACTATGGCTACTCAAGAACAAGAAATAGGAATTAAACAAGTTTCTAGTGCTATGGAAAATATAGAGCGTTCCACTTCAAATATTCAGAAATCTATTGGGGTAACAAGTAATTGTTCAGAAAATTTAGTAGAACAAGGAAATAAATTAGAATTTGCATCAAAAGATATAGATAAATTAATCAGCGGTTACTGATTACTTAAAATAGAAACATATTTACCATTCTGTTCTTTATACTTGCTAAATTTAGTCATAATTTTTTCAATAAATGAACCTAACTCACCAGAACTAGTTTCAATAATTGCTTGTTTTATTTCTTTTGGCTCATAAACTATCCCATATAAGTAGCGATAAAAAGTTCCATCTTTTTTTATAAAAAATAAAGCTGCTGCATGGGAATACTCACCAGTTCTAGGCTCATATTCATAATAAAAATTTAATTGTTTAGTTAGCTTTTTAATAGATTCTTCATCAGCCACTAAAAAGTCCCATTTAGCAGACTCCTGGCCAGTCTTAGGTACCCAGACTTTGTGTTTTTCAGCAGCAATATCAACATTATCTTTTGGATCAAAACTAACTGTTGCTATTCTAAAACCATCTCCTATTTTCCAACCAAGTTTTTTTAGTGAGTCTGCTAAATTAACAAATTGCAAGGCACACATGGTTGTGCATTTATAATAATTTAATGTAATAATTAAAACTTTTTCGTTCTGCAACAAATCGTTTAAAGAAACAATATTTCCTAATTGATTTTTAAATTTTAAAGATAAATCTACTTTTGTGTTTAATTTCTCATAAATTTCTCCTTGTTTTTCTTGCTTTATCGTTTCTGCATAACTCCTATGATGGAATGCTATTAAGATAATTCCAAGCAAAACGAGATATATTATACTTTTTCTTTTTTGCTGAAGATATTTTTTTTGGGCCATACAAGATTTCCTCTTTTAAAGAGTTTAACAGATGATAAATCGTTGCTCTTCACAGTTGATACCATTAGAATCGAATTTGTTATAATAGGAGGAGCTACTTTGAGCAAAATTCTTTCAGGAAAAATTGTTGTAATTGGTTTTGGAAATATAGGCAAAGCTCTTGTAAGGGGGCTACAAATCACAGGCCATGAAGTCGAAATATATGTTTGTGATAGGGGAGAACTGCCCGCGCATGAAGAATTTCCCGAAGGACTAGATTTTAACAAAATTACATATTTAAATTATGATAGTATCCCTAATTTAAAAAATAGTTTATTTCTAAATGAAAATGATACTATTATTTTATCTGTTAAACCACAAAATTTTATTGAAGCCATTGAACGTTGGAAATCAGTGTTTTTAAATAACCAAAATTTTCCGTTAGTCATTTCAGTTCTCGCGGGAACACCTACAGAAGTTATCCATAAATACTTTTCTGAAGATTGCCCCGTTGTTCGAAGCATGCCAAATATTGCTGCAACTATTGATTGTTCTGCAACCGTAATAAGTGCTAGTAAAAAAACTCCAAAACATTTTTTAGAGCGAGCAAAAATTATTTTTGATGCAGTAGGAAAAACTTGGATCACTAATGAAGATCAACTTGATGCCGTCACAGGGTTAAGTGGTAGTGGTCCAGCTTACATTTACATGGTGATTGAAGCCATGGCAGATGGTGGTGTTAAAATGGGATTATCTCGTCAACTTTCCATAGAACTTGCCACCCAAACTGTATTAGGTGCTGCAAAACTCGTTCAAGAAACAAAAATACATCCTGCTGTTTTGCGCGACCAAGTGACTACACCTGGCGGAACTACAATTAGCGCTATTCATGAATTGGAAAAATTTGGCTTAAGACCCATGCTCATTTCAGCTGTTGTAACCGCCTCAGAACGTAGTGCTGCATTAGCTAAACTAGTAGAAACAAAAATAAAAGAGCAAGTTTAAAATAAAAGTAAAATTGTTCTTTTCCACTCTTTTATCTCAAACAAAATATTGACTAAAATTTTTTCTCTAAGAAAAAATAGATAAATATTTTTCTTTCCTTTAAACCCTGAAATTACGATATAGCATAAGCCTACAATGGGTTTGTGCTTTAAGGCTTATTTTCATTTTAGCAACTTAGGGAGAAGTCTTATAATGAATATTCTTGTTATCAATAGTGGAAGTTCTTCCCTTAAATTTCAAATAATTGAAACAGACCAAGCTCTTATAGATAGTTCAACAGACAAAATTAAACTCAAAGGCTTAATAGATAGAATTGGTACGCAAGCTCTTGCAAAAATTTCAGTTCCAAATGGCATTGAAATTAAAGAGTCCGTTGCAATACGCGATCACTCTGCAGCATTAGATTATATTTTTAAAAAGATTACTTCTGGCACCCTTAATTTAGATGGAATTTTTTCTTTAACAGATATTCATGCGATAGGGCACAGAGTTGTTCACGGCGGTGAAAAATTTTCTAAATCTGTTTTAGTAGATAAAACTGTCCTAAAAAGTATAGAAGACTGTATTGATTTAGCACCTCTTCACAATCCAGCTAACCTAAAAGGAATTCAAGCAACTTTAGCATTATTCGGTGAAAAAGTTCCCCATGCTGTTGTATTTGATACTGCCTTTCACTCAACTATTCCCGAAGTAAACTATCTTTACGCATTACCATATCAATATTATCGTCGGTACCGTATTCGGAAGTATGGTTTCCATGGATTGTCACACCGCTATGTAAGTTATCATTATCGCAAAAAAGTGGGTATTGAACGAGATAAAGTAAATATTATTACTGTGCATTTAGGAAACGGATGTTCAATATGTTCTATTAAAGAGGGAAAATCCTTTAATACATCCATGGGTTTCACGCCATTAGCTGGCTTAATTATGGGAACAAGAGCGGGAGATATCGACGCATCAATTCCTGAATATCTTGCACATAAAGAAGGAATTACCTTATCAGATATAGATATTCTTTTAAATAAAGCATCAGGTTTACTAGGAATTTCTGGTTTAACAAATGACATGCGTGAACTGCTTGATGAAGAAAGAGAACATCATGATAGACGTGCTACTTTAGCTATAGATATGTTTACTATGCGCATAAAACATTATTTAGGAGCATATTTAGCTGAAATGGGCGGCGCAGATGCTATTATTTTCACGGGCGGAATAGGTGAAAACTCATCTGAAGTTCGGAGAAGAATTTGTGAAGGCCTGCAGTTTTTAGGGATTGAATTAAACGAGCAAGCAAATAAAGAAAAATGTTTGGGAGTTGAAGGAGATATTTCTGCCCCAAATAGTAAAGTAAAAGCTTGGGTTATTCCAACCAATGAAGAATTAATGATCGCTCGCGATACTTTTCGCTGCGTAAATGGTTTGCCTGCATTTTAAAAGTTTCTAAATATTTTTGCTTTCAGACATTTATTTTGCTAACTTAATTAATGTCTTTGATATTCCCTGAAGCCCTCTTTTAGTACAATTTGTTTAATATAAAACTAGTACAATTTTTATTTTTTAGAATAACTCAATTGAGGTGTTTTATGAAACAGAATATTCATTTTGTCCTCAAAAATATTTTAATTTTAACGCTTTTTTTCTCTACTAAATTATATGCTAACAATATTAATTTTTATTTAAATAGTAAAATAGCAAATAACTTTGTTGATTTAAAAAAAAATGTTGAATCTGCATGTATTTTTGAAAGCCCTTATAATAAAAAGTGCATGTCATATTCCACTTTATTTAATGAATATTTTATTAGCAGGGGAAACTTTTCTGTTGAGTATAACAATTTAAACTCAGGCAGTGCAACTACAGTGGTTATTTGTCACATAACAAAAAATAAACTTAAATATGTAACAAATCCTTTTTCTATAGACAAAAATTTTTTAGATTATACTGAAAATTTTGAATACCAATTTAATATTAAATTTAATTGGTTTGTTGATAAAAATGTATTAAAAAATAAGAAATATTTTTTTATTACTAATCAAAAGTTACAAATAGAATTTATAACAGAGCCGAACAGCATTAATCAGCAAATAGATCAAACTTGTTTGAAAAAAATTTTTCAAGAAATACTCAACTTAAATGCTGTTCCCTTAACTTAGAGCTAAAGTAAGAGCTGCAACATGCGCAATATCTTCAGCAGAGGCACCTCTGGATAAGTCAGAAAAAGGTTTTGCTGCGCCTAATAAAATAGGCCCCCAAGCTTCTGCACCACCAATTCTTTGAGTTATTTTATAGCCAATATTTCCTGCATCAAGATCGGGAAAAATAAAGACATTCGTTTTACCTTGCGCTTTTCCTTGTGGATTTTTTCTTTGCGCCACACTTGGAACACAAGCGGTATCAAACTGAACTTCTCCATCAGCAATGATATTTGGATATTTTTCAGTAAATATTTTAAAAGCATTTCTAACTTTTTCAACATCAGGATGTTCAGCACTGCCAACTGTAGAAAAACTTAAAAAAGAAACATGCGGTGTTTGACCACTCCAGAAAGCATATGCCTCTTGTCCAAGATAAGCTATATCAACCAACTCTCCACTTGATGGTTGTGGTATTACTCCACAATCTGCAAATAACACCAATCCTTCACCACCTGGAGTAGGTTTCGGCAAAGCCAATAAAAATGCACTTGTTATAATTTTAGTTTGTGGTTTTAACCCCACAGTACTTAATGCGGCACGAATCACATGCGCTGTGGAATTTACACATCCAGAAACAACAGCATCCACTTCACCTAAATGAAGTTTAGCTCCTCCTTCAAAAGTTGTATCTCCGATAAGGGGCAGAATTTTATCAGATAATGGCTTCCCCTTTTTTTCAGCAATTTTTTGCATAATATCCAAAGTTTTCTGCTTATTTTTTTCAGCTTCTTGGCTGTTACCTAAATAAGTTTTTATATTTAATTCTTTTTTTAATATTTCTGCTGCTTTAATAACCCTTTCATCATTTCCTTCAGGCAGAGAAATTGTTTTTCCTTTAGCACGCATAAAAATATTGTCTCTAGCACCACTAGATAAAGTTTGAAACAACATGTGTAATTCCTTTCATTAATAATTTTGTAAGTTTATCAAAATAAACAAATCTTATAAAAATACCTTTAACGGAGCTACTATACCACAGCATTTTATTATTCTAAAAAATTTAGCTTTCTAATTGAATTATGTTAAGCTTTCTTATCTACTATCAAAGGATAAGACATGAGACATTTCTCACTTTTAGTAATAATAATTCTGCTTATTACATGGAAGACAGAAACATTTGCAAAAGTACTTATAATCAATACGCAAGATTGGCCTCCTTATCAAACCACTGAGAACGAGCAAGTAAAAGGAAGTGCAACCGAAACTTTAAAATGCGTCCTGAAAAAAATGAAAATAGATTATTCAATAAAGGTTTTGCCCTGGAAATTAGCCCAAGATCAAGTCAAAGATAATAAAGCAGATGCCTTTTATTCTGCAGGAATAACCTCGGAAAGAAATTCATATGCTATACCTACAGAAAAAATAGCCAATTATAAATGGATTTGGGTGTTAAATAAAAATTCTAATTTAGATCCTTTAAATCCAGAGTTTTTAAAGACAGCAACAGTAGCAGCTAAATTTGGTACTGGACCAGAATTTTATTTATATGAAAAAAATTATAAAGTTATCGCTTCTCCTAAAGAACTTATACAATTATTTGAAATGTTACATGCAAAACGTTTTGATGCTTTTCTTACACCAGAAGAACCTACCCAAGAAGTTTTTAATAAAAAACTAGTAGAAAAAGACAATTTTAAATTTGTTTTTCACTCGAATAATGCATTAGTGTTTTATTTTTCAAAAAAATATGTAAAAAATAATCCAAACATTATTAAACAATTCAATTTAGCTTTGAAAAATTGTCCAGTAATTTGAAATTTATTTATCTACATGAAATATATCTAGTACTTTTGGTGCTTGATTTTTTGCTCTTTTCTTTTTTGATAAACAAATAACAACACCTACATCAGTTACTTTACCTTTCGAAATAAAAACTGATAATATATTTGCCCTTTGTAAAATCATATACATACCAAGACCAGCACTGACATCGCGATCATTTAATTGGTGAGATTCTTGTGTACCTGTTTTAAAAATAAATTTAACATATTTTGACATTATTTGTGGATTCAATCTACCAAAGTTATCTCTGACTGAAATAGCGAGATCTTTTCCATTAAATCCCCATTCTAAAATAACTTTTTCATTGTCATCTAAATCTACTGGAATAGTTCTAGGCTGTTTTTCATGCTTTGGATTGGCATCCCAAATTGCATTCATTAAAAGCTCTTCTTGAATTTCTACTGCATATTGAGCAAAAGTAGGACTTTGTTGTCCAATTAAAGGCTCTAACATTTCAAAGAATTTTTCCATTTCTTCTGCTAGCTTGTTTCTTTCTTTTGAACTTCTGACATCATACGTTTTAATAATAGGAAGTTGAATACCATTACCAGCATCGCTTGCTATTCCATCCATTTGAATTAACGCACGCACTCCCATAATTTGACTGCTATCTGTACTTTTTAATCCTTTTTTAATAGCAAATTGTCTAGTTAATGCCTGATTTACTCTTTCAACTAAAAAATCGTTTTCGTTATAAACAACATAATGATTAAAGCCATCAATATCCGATAAGCCCTTAAAATCAGGAATTTTAACTACGTTTGCAATCAACATATTGACCGCATTTTGTGACTTGTTTGTATGCACATCAGTCAAATAGATTTCACAATCTTTATCGTCTGTTGCCAGTACGTAGTCTTTTTCCACCATTTCCTTAAGAGATTGCTTAATGCCTTCATCCGAAACATCAAGAAATACTTTAAAATTCTCCAAGGGGCTCTCCTCATTTAACATATAGCTCGTTCATATTTCGATTCTATCTAAAATTTCTTGAGTTTTAAGGTGTCAAAATAAGAGGGAGAGAAAAAAGGGTAAATCAAGCAATTTTTTTCAGAATCACCCCAAAGAAGCCGTCTAGATCATCCGGATTGCCGGAATAGATAAGTAATTCATTTTCACGGGTCACATACTTCTTATAAAAGTCATGAATTCTTTCAGATGGGTTTATTTTTTCAAAGTCAGGATGTTTTTCTAGAAATTGGTTAATTTGCTGTGTTGTTTCCTCTATTTCAAAACTGCAAACGATATAGATAAGCTCTCCGCCCACCACTACATTTTTTGCCAATCCATCAAGAAGTCTGGCTTGTTCGATGGCACAATTTTGAATATCACTCAGCGTTCTTAACCATTTGATTTCCGGATGCCTGCGAATGACTCCCATCGCAGAACAAGGAGCATCTAGCAAAATTTTATTAAATTTTTTGCCAATACATTGTTCAACAGCATCGCCATGCAAAATTTGCGCACCCTCTAAACCAACTCGAGTAAAATTCTCGCGGAGAATTTTTAACCGTTTTTGCGCAAAATCACACACTGTTAAATTTTCTGGTTGTAACCCTGAATCCCACAAGTAAATAGATTTTCCTCCAGGTGCGGCACAAGCATCTAGGCACAAGTCGGTTGGAGACGGTTGCACTAAGCAAGTAGCTAATTGTGCTGCTTCATCCTGAACAATATAGCAACCTTTTTTAAAGGCTTCACAATCGTTAAATTTAGGTAACGTTTCAATCCTTAAAGTTCCAGGCAGCGGTCGCCAAGAGCTTTCAATGGATTGAGTTTTTAACAAATATGTAGCTAAATCCTTTTCGGAATTTGGCAATTCATTTCGAGTAATTTGGCGTAAACTATTTTTAGGTATTCGATTATTATTTGACAATAAATATTCAAATCTTTCTAAAGTGAGTTGTTTGTACCAACGCTCAACCATCCATTGAGGAAAAGAATGATGCATGGAATAATATTCAACTGCTTGCGTTACTTTATCTGGTTTAGGAAAGTATTCAGATTTTTTTGCTACTCTTCTTAAAATTGCATTTACTAAAGATGCAGCATTTGGCACACCCACCTGCTTTATAGCTTCAACAGTTTCAGATACAGCTGCTCTTTCCGGAACCCTATCCATATAATAAATTTGATATGTACCTATTCTTAAAGCATTTGCTACTCTTGGATCTAAACTGGAAAACGATCTGTCTAACATGTGAGACATAATCCAATCCATTTTTGCAAGCCAACGTAACGAACCAAAAACCATTTCATAAATAAAAGCTTTATCGAGGGGGCGTAAATTAGGATGACTCGCAAACAGTTTTTCCAAAGCAACATCTGAATGGATATTACGGGTTAAAACGTGTGTTAAAGCATCAATGGCAATTGCCCTTGTCAGGGAGCCAGAGCGGGTTGACATAGTTAAAACTCCAAAAAATTTCTTTGAATTCAAATTCTTGCCTATGAATGTTCAAAGTTTGGCAATATAATTGGTTTAAGAGTTTCTTCAGTGTTGCATTGCAAACACTTCCAGGCAAATGAAGAAAAAAAAGCACCACATCTCGCACAACTATGTGAAAGATATCCTATTTTTGCAGCTTCACTGAGTTGGACAATGGAAGCTAAATACCCTTTATTTTCTCCTAGAATTGCAAGCACATCATCCAAATACTTGCTTTTTTGAAACTCAGGTGACTTCTCTAACAGAAGAGTGGCATGAAAGATAGATGCCCAAAGGAATTTTTGCGCATTAATTTCTAATTTATCCTTCTGTAAGACAGATTTAAATTCATTTTGCACTATTACATAACTCGGTATTACCTCTTTTTCTTGACTCATTTTTAAAATAATTTCAGCCAAATATTTAGCAACTGCAGCTGGAGAGATCTTTGAACTTTTATAAATTTCATTTAACGCTTCCAAAACTGCCGCAAATGCCATCCATTTCGTCTTCATATCTGCAGATGAGTTCGACCAAAAATCTTGGGTTGTTGCCTGCCACAACAAAATCATAGCGCGCGCAGAATGTCCATTCCATCTTAAAGCAGTTCTAGCCAAATCAATGGTTTTTTCTATTTTATCTTTTTCAGGTAACTGAACTTCAGCAATTTTTGAAATAGCATGAGCAATCTGTAACCTTACTTTATTATCAGATTGAATGCGAACAGAATTTAAAATACCTAATAATTTATCAGGCAAATGACCTAAAGTACAAACATGTAAAAGGTGCTCAAACACTTGGAAATTATTTGTATCTCTTTTGTATAATTCATACGCAGTATCGAATGCTCGAAGATATAAGCCTAGTGAAGCGTATACTTGTGATAATTCAAAAAGAGCCCTATTCGTTTCTTGTTTTGAAACTGATTCGTTTGTTAAAATTTCGATATAAATATTTATTGCCTCTTTTGAATTTCCAATTTGAAAAAAATTACGGGCTAACACAAATGCTTCTGATATTTTTATAAGTCTTTTTAATTGTTGATAAATAAGATGTACTTCGGAATTTAGAAATTCATCACTTGGAAAGGAACCACTTTCATGTAAAATTTTAAGTTTTGGGTGCAAATTTGGAGTAATTTTTTGTTCATTAGAAGCATAATGCGAAATTTTCCGAAAACGCCTCCTAAATGTTCGCCATAATGACGGAAAAAGAATACCAAAGACAATACCAACCGAAAGACCTGCGGCAAGAAAAAAACTCGCTTCAAAAGTATCCCACATAGGTAAGCCATCATTAACCGTTGTGGTAAATTGTCTAGCCACTTATATTCTCCTATATTGAGATTTAAAAAAGTCTAGCATATGCTTCTCTCTTTGTCGTCCCTAGTATTGACCAATCTGTTAAATATTAAGGAACAGATTTTTGCAATCACCTTTTTAAGAAGAAAAATTTAAAAGATTAATTTCTGAGAATTTGCTAAATAAGAAAAAGATAGACTTTTACGGGGGGTCTGCATGACCGAAATGATTTCAAAACAAAATCGAATTATTATAGCTATTCCAGCGCGCTTAGGCTCAACTCGATTACCAGGGAAACCTCTTTTAAAAATAGGTAATTCAAGTATAATTTCTTTAGTCGCGCAAAAAGCAAATCAATTAGCAATAAAAATTCAAAATGAATTAAATATTCCAACAGAATTGATTGTCGCAACAGACGATCAAAAAATTTATACAGAAGTAAACCAATTAAATATAAAAGTTGTAATGACAGATTCAAACTTGAAAAATGGAACTGAAAGAGTTTTCGTTGCAGTTCAAAGTATAAATGAAAAAATGCATTTAAACTCAGATGATTTAATCATTAACATACAAGGAGATGAGCCTTTCTTTTCTGTTAATGATATTTTTGAGCTGACAAAACAAATGCTAATTAATGACTCAACACCAATGGGAACAATGGCGTTTAAAAGAAATGAACTGGAGTTGTTTTTTAGCAGTTCTGTTGTCAAAGTTGTGAAAGATAAAAATTCAAATGCCCTTTACTTTTCTAGAGCACCCATTCCTTTTCCTAAGGATTTGCTAGGAGCAACTGGGTCTGATTGGCTAAATAAAATACCTCAACTAAAAAGTAATTCTTTTATTTTCTATCATCATGTGGGGGTCTATGCTTTTCGTTACTTTGCACTAAAAAAATTTGCTACCGAATTAACAACGAGTGCTTTGGAAGCGGATGAAAGTTTAGAACAACTGAGAGCGATGGATGCTGGCTGGAAAATATTAGTTACAGATTGCCAACACCCACCATTTGGTATTGATACTCCTGAAGATCTAAGAAAAGCACAAAATTATGAAAAAAAATAATTTTTATTGCATTAAATTTATATACTCAATGATTCTATTTCTATTCATTACATATAATAATACAATTTTTTCCGTTCCACTTAGTTTCTTACAAAATAATGGAACAAATATGAAAGAAGCCGAGTGGCAAACATTAGAATCAAATAATTTTATTATTTATTTTCCTAAAGAAGCAAAAGACATTGCAAGTTACTCTATTCAATCTTTAGAAAAAAGTTATCCTTATTTGTCTTTTTTAATGGGAACAAAATTAGATAATAATTCTCTTATAAATTTAAATAGAAATAAAGACAATACCTTATTCTCTAAATTTTCAAAAATACCTTTTATAATTGGAAACCAATATGATGGAGCAGGTTTTGCAAATCCCGTTACTTTAAATATAGAAGCACAAATTTTACATAATCGAACTTCTTCTTTTTTTCAGCATGAATTAGTTCATAGACTTATGTACGAACACAACGATTTATCTGTAGGCCCAATTGGCAGGCTTTTCAGTTTAGCAATGATGCCTACATGGTGGATTGAAGGATTAGCAGAATATTTAACAAATAGTGTTGGAGAACATAATGCTATTAACGTTCTTAAAACTATGGCATTACAACAGCATTGGCCTTCATGGGAGAGACTACATTCACTTTATAAAGCAGATGATGATACTAATTTAAGAGGATATGTTATTTCTGGATATTTTTTAGGATATATTTTCTCAAAAGTAAAAAATAAAGATCTCTATCAAATACATCAAGAAATATCCCATCAAACTGTAATACCGCCATTTTATAATGCAGTTGATAGTTGGTTAAAAGAAAATTTAGGAAAAACTGCTGAAGAATTATATGTTGATTTTAAAGGAGAACAAGAAAAATATTGGAAAAATAAAACTACAAATTTACCAAACTTTGTGTCTCAAGAAAATCTAAAAAATAAAATTGGACAAAAATATATTTTTCCTTTAATTAATATCGATAACAAAACTTACTTTTCTAAACTTACATCCAATAAATCTCCTTATAGTAGCGCTTTATTTTCTCAAGAGCATGATGGAAAAGAGAAAAGAATTCCAGTCAATTTTTTTGGTTCCAGCATATTTGCTACTAATAATTCTAACCCTTTAGAATTAGTTACTTCAACAATAGATTATTATTCTAATGGAAAGATTGGACATAACATTCAAGTAGTATCTAACATAGAAAATATATCGAACACTAGTAAAAGTAATTACACAGCTAAAACCGTTAGTTTATCAACAGAACAAAGTGCATTTTTTATAGATTCAATAACAGCAATTGAAAACAAAAAATACATAATATCTGGAGTATCTAATGGCAATACGGAACTTAAAATACTTAATTTAGAAAAAGATCAAATTGATTTTATAGAAAAATTTAATTTTCCCAAAAATATAAAAGTTTTATATAGTGTAAATAATACAGAATGCTTTTACTATATTTTAGATTCTGATGAAAATTTAACTTCCTTAAAGAAACAATGCATCAGCAACAATAAAATATTACCAGCAACAGAAATTATTCCTGAAAAAAAATTCATTATAAAAGATGCTTATGTCAGAAATTCAAATTCAATAATTTTAAAAGTTGTATGGAATGACATTTTTGCTATTATTGATTTTAATCCTGTAAATAAAAGTTATTCTTTTTTATTTGCATTCTCCGAATGGATAGAAAATATTTCACCCGCAGCAAGTGATCCAGAAAATAGTATGACATTTTGGTACTATAATAAAGGAGAATATTTTTTACTAAGTAAAAATTTAAATGAAATAAAAGAAAATTATTTTCATCACTTTAAGAAAAATGAAATTGTAGAAAATGATAAAAACTTTTATTCAGAATATATTCCTCCATATAAAAAAATATTTAAAAACAATATAAAATTATTTTCTCCAGAAGATATCAAAACTATTTCCCAAACAGAAAATGAACAAAATAATCATGATCATCAGCTAAAAGAAAAAGAAGCTTTTTATGATTCAAGATTTTTGTTCGCTTATCCATATGGATTACCTGATTTTTTAGGAGGCCCTAGTATAGGTTTATTTTCTATTCCATTAATGGATCAAATAGAAAGATATAGAATTATTTTATTTGGTGGATATAATTTTTATTTAGATGCACCTTCAGGATCTATTGCATATTTGAACAATCGAATATTTGATAGTTTTTCTATAAGTATTTTTTCAAATCCTTATTTCAATGGCTATTACGACTCACTTCAAAATGATGGTAGTAAATTAAGATACTATAACTATTTGCAACAAAGCGGAATATCAATTAATGCTGCATGGAAATATCAATTTTTGAACTCCATTTTTTCTAATCAATTATCTATTTATAACTTACAACCATATGGAAACTTAACAACAGCACCAAAACGAATTGGGCCCCAATATGCAAATATTTTAAGTTTGTCTGGAATATTAAGCTTTGATCTCATCAATACAGCTTTCTATTTAGCAGAAAATGAGCAGGTTGATGGAGAATGGTTAAAATATTTAATGCAACCTTCAATTGGTGCTACAAAATATTTTGGACTTGGAAATGGAGAAGATTCGAGCAAGACAAACACTGGAAATCTTGATTACTATAATGTAAATGCTTCTTTGATTAATAAGTTTAGTTTCTTTAAAACAGCACTATCTCTATCAGGTAAAATATCAACAACCCAAGGAAGTAATAATTTAAATAATAAAGAAATATATTCACCATATCAATCATATATTTTAGGGAGTACAACTTCACTTAATTTCATTAGCTATCCTATAATAGGAAATGGGTCTCTTTTTGAATTACAAGCCGGTAATTGGAGTTATGCAGGTACAATTGCTTACGATTTTCCATTATATCCCTCATTTGAAAAAAAGTTTCTCTTTTCATACTTAAATAATTGGCGAGGCATAACTTCACTTACCAGAGGGGGTGTCAGCTCGAATGAAAAAATATCTAACTTTACAGGACTGACAAGCGCAAGTATTGGAAGTTCTGTTGATGTTGATATAAAAGGATTTCAACTCTTTCCATCTATTTACTATAGTTGGATTGTTGGAAGTGAAGAAAATTGGTATGTTCTTTTTCAATTAAAATTTATGGATTTTTTATAGTCCTCCAAATACTTATATTCAAAAATTTGAAAATATTTTAAAAAATTGACTAAACATTCAACTTAATTTGTATCCTAACTATTGAGAGGAGTATTAAAAAGATGTAAGGTTGTACCCGATAAACTATGTCTTATTCTTTTAAACATTTGTTAACTTGGAATACTTAAATCTTAATCACTAAAAGATTATTTTTTCTGCAATAATTAAGTTTAAAAAAGAGAGATAAAATGTTGAGTAATATAAATTCAATTTTTCAATCCTGCGAAAAACAACATGTACATATTTGTAACACAATTCAAGAATGCGGCATACTACTTGGCGTCATTCCTAGTAGTATGCAAGTAGTTTTACAATCAAGTAATTTTAAAAACATTTTTAACTTTGACATTATATATCAACCAATAAATATTTTATTTTCAGAAAATTCTATGTTAAATTTTATTGATTTAAGCGATAAATTATTGACAAAAAAAATAAAAGACAGAGTTCTAACCGTACTTGAAATAGTCTGTAACTATAAAACTTATGAATTGTCATGTTTTATTTTTTATTCAAGCAACTACATAATTATAGAGTTTCAAAGTGACATTAATTTAGATAAAATATACTTTGATAAAAAATATTTTGAACAGGTTTATTTATACATCAAAGAGGCTGAAATAAATGAACATGAAATGACTAAATATATTTGTAAATTTATTAAAAATACAACAAGCTTCGATCGAGTTTATTATTGCGAATTTCAGGAGGATGAAACAGGATTTATAAAAAGTTGCATAAGTAATTCAAATTTAGATACTCTTATAAATCATCATTTTCCAGCCTCAGATTTACCCAAATCTATAAAGCAATTATACGAAGTAAATAAATATAGATTGATTTCAGATATTTATAATAAAAATATTAAAATTATTGGCTTAAATAAACCACTAGATTTAACTCATTCATTTTATAGAAAAATTGGGGATACCCATATTCAATATTTAAATAATATGCAAGTAAGGTCGTCTGCTTCATTTTCTATCGTCGTAAATAATAAACTTTATGCTTTATTTGGTTGTCACTCTATTCTTCCTAATTATACAGAGAAAGTAATTTTGGCAAAAATACATTTACTTATTCAATTATTTTCAAAAAGGCTAGAAGATAATTTAAACGAAAAATTTAAACTCACTATTTACAAAAAGAATATTTACATCCAAAAATTCATTTCAATTTATCAAGAAAAAAAGAAAAATTTAAACATTATACCAAAAGAAAATTTTGATCTTCTCAAAAACACTTTCCAAGCAAACTTCTTTTTTTATCGATATAATAAAAAATGGGGCAATGATCAACAAATACCTAATGAATTTAAAACTTTAATCTTAGATTATTTAAAGAATAAAAAGATTAATGAAAATATTATTCTAATTAATAGCTTAGTCTCAATTAATGAAGAATTTCGAAAATTTACTAAAGAACTAGCAGCAGGAATGCTTCTTTTAAAATTTGAAAAAAATTTTTCTAATTTAATAATTTTTCTACGACCAGAACTTCTTCAACAGATAAGATGGTGTGGTAATCCTAATGAATTTGATTTGCAAACAGATGGTTTACTCAATCCAAGGAACTCTTTTCAAACATGGTATGAATCAGTAGAAAATAGTTGTAAAACATGGAATAGCATCGATTTAAAATTAGCTCAAAATCTGTATAACGAACTTCTACCGCGATTTTACTGGTATGAAAGAAATCTGAAAAATAGGTTTTCATTTAGTAACTTGAATTTTTTAAAAAAAAATAATTACTTTAAAAATGTCTTATCAAAACTAAAAAAATAAATTTATGAAACCCGAAATTCATTTGCAAAACAATTAAACATATTTTTTGCTGCCTCTATAAGCTCTAGTTTAGAACTATCATCTATTATTTTAAATTCATCTAAGAATTTAAGGAACTGTTTCCATTTCACAAAATTATCTTTCCCATATCCATACAAGTAATTTAATTTATCTCTAAATTCTTCTCCAAAAAGTGCAATTAATTTATTATAAAGCATTGCAGAACCTAAGACGGATCCTTCTAATACATATAAAACCCCTACCATCTCATATTTTGACTCAATTTTAGGTAAAAATTCTGTTTTTTTAATTTGTTTTAAATCTACAGCTAAATTTTTTAAATCGGATAAAATTAAATCAGTTTTAAAACTTGGCTGAAAGTAGTTATCTATCTCTGATTTAAATTTTATAATATATAATTGTTCGATAGGATCAATTACTCTATAAAAAATCTTTAAAAAATTAATATAATCAATTTTCGAAATAGAATCTTTACTAAGATAATTTAAATTTTCAACAGAATTGTGATAATCTTTAGTTTGTTCTTTTAATAACTCTCTAATACTTTTTTCATTTAAAACGCTATAGATTTTTTTATCCATAAAAATCATCCCTCCTTTACTTATATTACTTTATGTGGATATATTTTTCATTAATACAAAAGCAAATAATTATTTTTATATTTTTTATTAAATATTATAATTTAACAAAATAAACTATTTTTAATATATTATTCCTATATGAATTTTATTTATTATTTTATATAAATATCTAAAATTAATACATTCTATAATTGATGCTTTATTTTTGAGTTGTTTCAACATAAATATTTATTTTATCTTAAAATAATAATTGTTTATTATTATTTCTAGAAGATAATTGACATATAATTATAATGTAATATAAAAATTTCATACTTAAAGTTATTGGTATCCTTTAACATTTGAAGAAACTTATTAATAACTAAGATAACAAGAATTGAGCTGATTTGTTGGAGAATTTTGTGAAATTTAAAAATCAATTATTACTATTGATGACTGTTTTATTACTATGTTTTACGGCATATTTATTCTATTCAAATAACAATATAAATCATAATAATAACAGTTATTTATGCAAAACGGAAAATAGAGGAGCATTTGACATCGGCTCAGGCGCAACAAAAATTCAAATTGCGAAAGTTAAAATTTGTAACGATGAACAGATAAAAATTGAGCAAGTATACTTCAAAAAAAATGTTGCTGTGAAATACTCCCAAGATTTAGCTGAGAGTGATCAAAATATTTTCTCAGATAAGATTATTCAAGCAGGCGTTGATGCTCTATTAGAATTAAGAAATCAGGGGTTAGAGCAGCTAAAATACAAATGCGGTGATCACTGCCAGGTTGATGTTTGGCGTGGCATCACAACAGAAGCTTTTAGAAGAGCTCAAAATTGGAAAGAAGCACAAAAAAATTTGGCCTCAACTACTGAAGGGCTTTTACTGAAGCGTTTAAACCAATCAGAAGAAGCGTTATATGGATTTTATCCTATTACCAAGCTAAAAGACTTTAATAAGTATCAACATGTTATATGGGATATGGGAGGAGGATCTACCCAAATTACAGCCTTTCAACCCACATTCGTTGAAGCTAATTTTAGTAATAAAGGCGCAAAAAGTATAGAAACAGATTTAGGTTCAAGTTCTTTTAGTCATTTTCTGAAAAAAATACTTTTTGTCACTGAAAAAAAAGATTTATCGACTTTAAACCCAATTAATGATTATAATTTCTTAGAAAAATATGCATTTAAGTATGTGCAAAATAAAATAGATTTATCTTTTCAAAGTAAACAAGAAAAAACGGAAAATTTTTCTGAACTATATAGCAATAAAGACTATATAGCTGTGGGTGGTTTACTCTCTATTTCTCTACCTGAAGTCATGCCACTAATAGATCCAAATTTTAAAAAACATGAGTATGCTAACATCCAAAAAATATCAGAGGTACCTTCTATTAAAAAAGAAGACTTAAAATTGATATATCAAAAATTAAAAAAGATGAGTGACTCTGAACTCGAAGAATTTTCTGATAAAATGGGGATGAATAAAAATTACTCTAAAGTCTTAAGTACAAATTTGTTACTTGTATTAAATTACATGGATAGCTCTTTAAATATTAATAAAATTACTCCTATTTCTACCGATGGAACAGACTCTATTTTATTAAGTAAAGAAATTTATAATAAAAACTACTGGGAACAAGATACCGTTCTAAATTAATTACTGCTATATGAAGAATAAGCCCTAGCATAAGAAGGGTCCCAATATTCTTTTCTTACTTTTGAGACAAGTAAATCTGAATGAATAAATATTCCAAATTCAGCATGATTATTGTAATATAAATTTTCAGAACCAATATATGCCATTTTATTATCTGCCATAATTAATTTTACATGATTCCTTGCACTACCATATTTATAGCCATTGAAATTAAACCATCTAGCAATTCTTAAAATACTTAATCTTTCTAGAGCTCCTGTAGGATCAATGCTGTATGTATCGATTGTATTTTTTATTATACATTTTATCGTTGCTTTATCGCTGAAAGAACTTTCAGTATAACCCAATAATGGTCCTTGTCCTGAAAAAGATGACAAAAGAATATTTACTTTAACTCCTCGAGAAAGAGCTTTCCCTATAACAGCACATGTAGAATTTTGAATTTCAGTACTATTTGGTGTGATATTTCTTATGCTTTGTTGCGAAATATTGATTTCATACTGCGCATTATCCATCATACTTAGTAAAGCATTAGTGGAAAATTCTGCATCATTATAATCCTTAGCACTCATCATTTTTCCGGCACCTAATATATATTCTTTGTTATAGTTTTGAAGAATTACAGGTATATTAAAAATATTTAAATTTGGATCAGTTGGTTCATACCAACGATTGGATACAGTGCATTCAGATTTTTCAGTATTTGTACAGGCAATGCTATTTAAACTAAATTCATCTCCTAATTTACTCTCTAATGCAATTTTACTTAAATATACTCTTCCTAGTTCTGCTACATAAGGAAGATTCAATTCTATGGTTAAATCATTAACTGGATCTTCAAGATCATCATAATCTCTATCTGGAAAATTCGCTCCTCCAGTAAAGAGCTGATCTCTATCTATTGCGATTATTTTTGAATGATTAAAAGCAACAGGATTTCTATAATTTATAACACTTAAATCTAAATAAGGAGAAATACCTTCAGGTAGCAAATATTCAATTACTTTTTCTGTAGCGTTTTTTGTTGGTAAAGGAGACGCTTTATACATACTAAACATGATTCTTATTCTAATAAATTTTTGTTGCTCAAATGATTTTTGATTTAAATAAGAAATAGCTCTTTTTAAGGCTTCTTCCATAGAATTCCCTGGAGTAAACCACAGTGTTGAAATATGGACTACGTTTTCCGTTCTTGCTACTGAATATTCCACATAATCTACAAATTGTTTAGTTGGGTATTCTTTACTAATTGGTGTTCTCCACAAATTAATAGAAAAATCATTTATGTTATGACTCCAATTATTTAAAGGCAGGAGACCCACTAAACCACCCCAGTTAGGCTGGTTTTCTTGATATTTAAGATATAAATTCTTCATAAAATTATAAGACAAATAAAGATCAGAACTATTGTATTGAGCGTTTGCATAATATTTTACAAAAAATAAACAGACTAGAATGAATAATTTTATTTTAAAAAGCATAATATTTCCTTATTTATAAGAATTAATTAACTTGTTATATTTGATTATTGTTTTAAACTTGAAGATAGGGTATAGTACAATAGTTTTAGAAAAAAATAAAGGAAAGTAATTGGAATTTATTTAAACTACTTTCCTTTGTCAGAAATAGAAAAAACCTTAGTTCTCATCATAAGAACTAAGGTCCTTTCGTATTAAGATACTAAACTATTTTTTAAATACTGCTAAAGTAAATCCATGTAACTTAGAGCCAGCACCCATTGGTGGAGTGTCTTTTAACACTTCATTACATTCACTGAGTAATCCAGTTGCAGAGTTAATACTACAAGCTGAAATTTTACCACTTGAACGGCTTAATACATACAATTTATCATTGAAGTATTTTACTGAATAAGGGCCTGAAATACCAGATTCAGCATCTTTACAGTCGCTAAGTTCTCCTGCTGGAGAAATTATACAACGAGCTAAATAACCAGCTTCATTTGGTATGTAAATGTAAGAGAATGTTCCTTTAGCTGATGTAGTAGTAATTATATCAATTAGAGTAGGTGATTTTCCAACTCCAAAAGAACCTGATGGATCGCATTTAGTTATAGCCCCTGTAGCAGCATCAAAGTCACAAATAAATGTTTTGTGTGCACCATCACCTGATGTAATGTATGCTTTTTTATCTTTGAATTCTATAGAATCTGGATGGTTAATATCAAGTGCTTTTACACATTTTTCAATATTCCCAGCAGCTTCGTTAAATACACATCTACCTATTTTGTTATCAAAGTAACTTGTAAAATACAAATACTTGTTAACAATTTTAAGGTCATGCACATCTGAAAATGTGTTTATTGGTATTAAATTACAGTTAGTTAATGAGTTATCAGTACCAATTATACATTTAGTAATAGAAGCTCCGTTTTTATTACCTACATATAAATTACTACCATTAACTATTGAAGCAGTTGGACCGTTAAATGCAGTTCCTGTTTCTTTACAATTTTTCAAAGAGTTATTTGATAGGTCAATAGTACAAGCATACACTTTATTAGGAGTGTTTGCAGATAAATAAGCCGTAGCTGAGGCAATAGTTGGTGCAGTTGTATAAACGTAGTATGCAGTACCTTCTTGGAAACTTGCAAAAGTATTTTTATCAGTGAAACGTTTACAATTTTCTAAATTAGAACTAGTTGCATTTACTGCACAAATTGTAATTTCTCCTGAAGAAATACTTGTTACGTAAGCAAAACCATTAATAATATTTATTGAACGTGGTGAATAATAATTGTCAGCACCAGTTGCAGAGCAATTTTCAAATGTACCATCAGCTTTGATGCCGCATTTGTAAACCTTACTATCACCCTCTGCTGCGACATAAGCTAATCCATTGTAGATAGCAATACCGTTTGGCTTAACAAATGTGAAGTTTGTTGAAGAACAAACACCTATGGATTCATCATTATTTATTACGCATTTTTCAACAATATTTTTTTCATAATTTGTTAAATAGAAATATTTATTCGCTAAAATAATTCCAATTGATTTAACACTAGTTGGAGTAAAATTACATCCACTTAATGTACCAGTTTTACTATTTATAGCACACTTAGTTAAACCACCATTGTAGTTTGTGACATAAATATAACCATTTCTATTTGTGATGGCTGCTATATTGTTAAATACAACACCATCTGGAGTTTCTTTACAATTACTTAATACACCAGTAGTTTTTTCTATTTGGCACATAGTAATAGTACCTGAAGTACTCCATTTTTTATTATTGGTAACATAAGCATAGTCACCATTAATAGTAATACCTATTGGATCAGAAAAACTTCCTCCTGTAGCAATACAATCTTTTAACGAACCATTATCTTGATTAATGGTACATTTAGAAACTGTACTTTTGTCCCTATTAACCACATAAAAGTAATAAGTTTTCTCAACTTTTAATGGGTTTGGTTGTGATGGAGAAACCGTAATATCCCCACTTGAGGAGCCTCCTCCTCCCCCTCCGCCACCGCCTTTACTACAGGCAACAGCCAAAAGGGAAACTAACATAGCGGTTCGCAATTTTGTAAACATAACTTCTCTCCTTTGCTGAAAAGAGTATTTGCAAACAACCAATACTTTATCGGGTTCTTTTCTAATCAGTTGAGTTTCTCTTAAGAAAGAAGATAATATCCTTAATATTCAAATATTTAAGCTAACAATTCTTGATACTAGTTTATTTATTGTGACAAGGATTTATATGTGTGGATTGACGAATATTTTTTCCTAATGTAGTTTCAATTACTTATCTAACAGGTTGATTTATGCTAGAAATAAATAAAACAAAGTCAGTTATATTTGATATGGATGGAGTTATTGTAGATTCAGAACCCTTATGGTTGGAAGCTGAATTACAAATATTTAAATCCTTTGGACTTATATTAACACCAAAAGATTGTGAACTTACAAAAGGAATGCGACTAGCTAATATTGTTGATTTTTGGTATAAAAAACGCAATTGGAACAATGTTACACAAGAAGAAATTGGCAAAAAACTTGAGGCCAAACTAATAGAACTTATTGCAGAAAAAGCAACTGCAAAAGAGGGTCTTTTTGAAGTACTAATTAAATTAAAACAAAATAATATTTCATTAGCGATTTGTTCTTCTTCTCCTTTATCATTAATAAAAGCTGTTTGTAACAAGTTAAATTTATTTTCTTATTTTGATATTTTGCAATCAGCTGAAAACTGCGAATTTGGAAAACCACATCCTGAACCATATATTTCTACAATGTTAAAATTAAATACGACTTTTAATAAATGTTTTGTTATTGAGGATACAGTAACAGGAGCCATATCTGCTAAAGCTGCACGTATGAAAGTAATTGCTATTCCGGAAGGTGAAAATTATTTTTCCTCGAAATATGACTTTTGTGACTATAAATTTAAAACTCTATCTGAAATTATTCCATACATAAGTTAACAGATATTTTATTTTTGCAAAATCGAAGATTCCATAAAAATTTATTAAAAATAAAAAAACCCTCTTTCCTAAAAAAGAGGGTTTTTTTATTGCCAAAGCTTAATTAACGTAATTAACGACGGATATTTAATTCGCCAATAATTTTTTGATAACTAGCAACATTTTTGCGCTTTAAATAGTCTAATAAACTACGACGTTGGCTTACTAAAGATAATAAACCACGGCGGCCAGCATAGTCTTTAGAGTGTACGCGAAAGTGATCAGTTAACTGATTAATACGAGCTGTAAGTAAAGCAATTTGTACTTCAGGTGAACCAGTATCAGACTCATGAGTACGGTATTTAGAAATAATTTCTGCACGTTGTTCAGTAGTAATTTGCATGGTAATTCCTTTCTTTAAGAGGGAATATCCCCTTCGGGATTATTTTGATACAGGAAAACAACAAGTAATAGCCCCATGCTTGTGTGCTAAAAACCGATTGTTCCTAGGGCAGCCCTATGAGCTGTGCCGTTTTTACTACCACTTCATTTATAGGAAGGCAATCTAAAAATGACTTTTCGCCTAAAAGCAGGATTCTCATTTGGTGGATGGGTTGAGCAAATAATCAATCAAAATAAGGCACATGAGCAACTCCCAGATGGTATTTTACCTTTTAGTGATGAATATTTCTTATTTAAAGCTTTCTTAAGTAGTATGGAAAATGCTTGTATAGCAAATCCCAATCCCTCTGTTGGCTGCCTAATAGTAAATAATAATCAAATAATATCATATGGTTGCACTGAGAGGTGGGGGGCTAGACATGCCGAAAGAGTTGCTTTTGCAAAATTGACTCCTGATTTATTGGAAAACTCAAGCATATACGTAACACTTGAGCCTTGTACCCATACAGGAAGACAACCACCTTGCGTAGAGCTTTTTAAAGATAAGAATATCAAAAAAGTAGTGATTGGTTGTACAGACCCGAATCCTATTGTAGCTGGTCAGGGTATTAAAATATTAAAATCTCTTGGTCTGGCGCAGGTAAATTTATCTTTTGCAAATGAAATTAAAGCTTTTAACTACCCTTTTTTTATTCAACAACAGAAAAAAAGGCCTTTTTACGCATTAAAATGGGCTCAAACACTTGATGGCTGCTTGGCAGATGACTTTAACGGCTGGAAATGGATTTCAGGTGAAACGTCTAGAAAATATACTCATTGGCTTCGCCAGAAATACGATGCCATATTGGTAGGTGCTGGTACTGTATTAAATGATTTTCCATCGCTTGATGTTAGAGAATTAAACTTCGAGAATTGCCGAGATCCTATTAAGATGATTTTTGACCCTAGCGGCAAAATACTTAATTGTTCTTCAAATCAGCAAAAAAAGTTAAAAGAAAAAACACTTAAAAGTAACCAAAAAATTATCCTCTTTATTTGTGAAAAAATTCTGCAAAAGTTTAAAAATAATAATGACAATAAATGGCTTAAATTTCTTTTTGAAAACGAAGCATTTACAATAATTCAAATAAATACAAATCTAGCAGTCACAGAAAGTATTCAAGTTGCCATCGAAAATATTGACTTCCTGCAACATTTTGGAAGACCGTTGCAAAGTATCTTAGTAGAAGGAGGACCTCGTTTACTTAGTGCATTCATCGATGAAAATAACTTTGACCTAATTCATTTATTTATTGCACCATTTTTTTTAGGTGGAGAGAAAAATAGGTTGTTTTCAAAAATTACTCAATCTCTCACAAAAAATGAAATAAAAGAAATCGACAAAGAAAAACGTTACTATATTGCTAATAAAATATTTTTAAATAATGACATCTTATTAGAAATTGTCCAAAACGACTCTTAAAAATAAGACTGCCCTGTGTTTAATAGGCGATAGTATTTAGCCGGTCTATGAAAGATAATTGGCGCAATTTGATTTGTAATAACAACTCTATTTAATAATTTATTCCCTTCAATTCTTACTTTACTATTTGAAACTTTCGAACAAATACGAACGTAAATACCTTCATTCAATTTAATAGCACAAACAACTTTGTTTAAATTATCTATTTGTGATAGTTTTCTCCAAATAAATCCTACATAGTCTCCATAATTATAATAAGGACTATTCATATCATCTTCAATCGTAATAATTTCTGAATCTTTATATCTAGATTTAAATAATAAAATATCAGTACAAGCTTTTGATTCTTGATCATCAAATTCATAGAATATTTTAGAACATATTTCTTCACTAATATAAAAATCACCTATTCCATTAAAAAACCATGCTTCAGGGATATCAATACCTTCAGATAAAAAAGCTTCATAAATTCGTTTTCCTGTTACTTTCGATTTTATAATAGGACTTTCTTCATATTTTTTTATAGAATTAGAAAGAATATTATATTTTTGTGAAAAGTATTTTTTTGTTTTATTTAAAATCCCTACTCTAATAGAATAAGCCCTTAAACCAGCTGACTGTGTTAATAACCTTTTAATATCGGACATTTTTCATTTCCTCTGTTATTAGCAATATCAATTAGATAGTTTTTTACTACATCAAGAAGAGCAAACTCAAATGCTCGGAACCATTGACCCTGTTTATTTGCAGGATCAAAATCAACATCAAAAATAAAATCTTTTTTTTCTAAACCGTAAACACAAACAAAGCAATATTTTTTATTTATTTGAATAGTTCGGTACATACCATTATGTACGTAAAAATACTTGCTTCGTTCTTCATTAAGAACAACTCCTACACGTACGTTACTATTATTCATTTTAACTTGACTTAATTCTATTTCTTTAAAATGAAATGTTTGTTTTCTTGTATATTTAAATTGATTTATAAAAGGATCAATTGCATAAATATTTAAAAATTGATAGTGTTTAGTTAAACCAGAAATATCTATATCTAAATTAATACATTCAGTTGTTTGCAAATTAATAACATTAGCGTCAATGTAATTAAAAAACTTATCAGCTTTATACATTTGTAACACATTATTTATATCATTTTTTAGAATTTCATTTCTAAGGCTTGTATATACTCTACTTGTCCTGTCCATTGCAACCTCGAAAAAAAACTAAAAAACTTATTTTGTAAGAACGGACATAATAGAAGGGGGTAGATGATCCAGCCGCCTTTTAGAATTATTGTAGCAAACCAAAGTTGTTAAGCATAGTGCAATTAAAGAATTATCTCGCATTACTGAATATTTTAAATCAAAACTAAATTTACTTATTTCTCCAACATATACTTTTATATCAATATTTTCGTGTAAATAACCTTGATTTATATAATCTATAGTTAAAGATTTCATCATAAAAGTAAAAAGATTTTCATGATTTACTTCCGCTACATTGTTTTCGCAAAAATAACTGAGTCTTGCATCATGAATTAGCGATATTAAATTATCATGCCCTAAATGATTACCATAATTTAAATCACTTGCCCTAATTTTTGTATTGTATTTAAATTTCTCTACTTCGTTTTCTAAAATTTTTATTTTATTCATAAATACATCTTTCAATTTTGTTTCATTACCAAAAAATAAAATGGTCTATACCTATAATACAAAATAGTGATGGACACCATTGCCTGCCAATCTAAAAAATATGTAGCCAAAGGGCATCTTACGTTTTCTTAAGTATTTGTAAATATAGATTTTTTTAGTTTTAAAATTATTTAATACATTGTAATTACTAAATTATTTTTTCTAGTACAATACTCATTGAGAGAGTGATTGAAAAGGAATAGCTTGGTTTCAACGAATTTAAAGCTCTCTCCACATAGATGCTTTCATTCAATAAAAATGGTTATTTTGAGGAGATTTTCATGGACGGAAATTTTGTCAACCATCAGTCTGTCGTGTCTGAAATTATAAATAAGGATTTTTTCTATCCGGAAACGTTTGCATTTTCCAAACTTTCACCTTTGCTTATTAGATTTTTAAATCAATTAAAAAAATCAGGTAAATCAGTAAATACCATCAGCGCTTACCGAAATGACCTTTCGCTCTTTTGTGAATTTTTAATAGAAAAACAAATTAGCCCTGATAACTATTCTTACCCAGCGCAAGAAAACTGGCTACACTTTTTAAAAGAAAATGGAAGACATTCTCAATCAAGTATGCGCCGAGCACAAATGAGCGTAAGAACTTTTATCCATTTTTTAGTGTCAGAAAAGATAATAGCAAGTTCACCTTTTTTAGATATAAAATCACCGAAACAACCAGCACCAGCGTTGCTAACTGTTACGCATGAAAAATATTTAAGCTTATGCAGAACTTTAAAACAGTTAGCATTAAATAAGGATGAAAAAGCAATACGAGATTGGACATTAGTTTTAATTTTAGGCGACTGTGGTTTAAAAGCATCAGAGGCATCGAATTTAACTTGGGGTGATGTTTGGCCTGAGCTAGAAGAACCAACAACTGAGGATTCCATAGCTGGGTGCTTAAAAGTAACTGGCAATAATGAACGTTTGGTACCTTATAACTTAGAGGTTTCTAGAGCATTAAACATGTTACGAGAAACCAGAGATCAAATGAATTTACCAACATCTCTCGAATCAAAACTCTTCTTCGGCTACTTAAATGTGAGTAGAAAAACAAGAACAAATTTTCTTCACAGACATGGGATAAAATTTGTGATTTATGAAGTATGCACAGAAATATTGGGCATACCTTACAATTCAGAAAGTTTACGTAACCATGCTATTTTAAGATGGCTTGCAAAAGGAATGGACAATGAAAAAGTAGCTAGTTTAGCTGGCTATTCTTCTTTAAATTCACTTGAACGCTTTTTAAATAGTAAGGAAAGAAAAAAGACAAGTACTCGAAAAATAAAAACAAAACAAAAGGATTAAGTTCTGCTACAATCTTTTAGAATAATTTCTCTTGTCCCAAGCCTAACAGAAACTTTATGTGACTTGGGGCTCCAAACTAGTATCATTGGATGCACAAACTTTTGTATTTCTCCCAAAAATATAACCAAAACGGCTAAACTTATTGGAGGAACCAAAAATCCAAACATAGAACTTATCCTCTCACTTCAACCAACGCATGTAATTGTGAATGAAGAAGAAAATACAGCAGAACACATTCAAATACTCCAAAGTTTTGCTGATAAAAATTCATTTTTTCTTTTAATAACTTTTCCAAAAACTGTTCTTGATAGTGTAAAAATTATTGAAGACTTTGGAAAAGTTTTTTTTGTAGAAAAAAGTGCAAAGATTTGGATTCAAAAAATTAAAAATGAATATAAAAAATTAAAGGAACATGAAAAATTAGCACTGAATTACATTTATTTTATTTGGCGAAATCCTTGGATGGTAGCAGGAGATCAATCATATATTGCTCACTTGCTATCCATAATTGGGTTAAGTAATCAAGTAAAAACATCAGAAAAGTTATCTGAAAGATACCCAACACTAAATACAAGTATTGATGGAGAGTTTTATAAGAAGATTGATCTTTTTCTCTTCAGCTCTGAACCTTTTCCTTTTAAAGTAAGGCATATTTCTGAATTTTTTCAAACTCATCAATTGCCAATGGAAAGTTTTTTACTAGTAAATGGTCAGAATCTAAGTTGGTATGGAACTAGAACATTAAAAGCATTACAATACCTTGCTCGTTTAAAAACACAGATTTTAGAAATTAAGCGGAGGTCTCATGTCAATCTTTAAATATTCGATACCATTATTGCTCTCACTAGGATTACAAAATACTAGTTTTGCTGAGAAAGAAATTAATTATTCAGTTCTAAATTGTCACGATGGCGATACATGTCAATTGAAAAGTCCTGACAATTTAAAACTCAAAATTCGTCTGATAGGTATCGATGCTCCTGAGGTAGCAAATAGAAAAAACAAAAACTCTCAACCAATGGGAGAAGAAAGTAAAATCTTTATAAATCAACTTATTAAAGGAAAAACAGTCACTTTAAAAAACTATGCAACCGATCCTTTTGGCAGAGCTCTTGCTGAAATATATTTTAGTAAAGAAAATGTGAATATAAAAATGGTAGAATCTGGAATGGCAGAAGTTTATCACGGAAAAATGGTAAAGGAGTTTGATGTATCACCATATCTAACTGCAGAAAAAACTGCAAAAGATAAAAAAATTGGGATCTGGTCTTTAAAAAATTATCAATCTCCAAAAGAATTTAGAAGTACTAAAAAATAATTTTTTCTTTCTTTATAATAAGAATACTAGTCAATTATTTTTCGCTTAAATTTTGTAGTTCTAAAGTAATACATTATAATAAATTTATTTGAACAAATGCGAGACTATGCTGTGAAAAATTTTATATTATCTCTTTTAATTTTGATACTGTTTCCTTTAAAAACTTATTCAAGTGAAGATAATTTTATAAAAATTGCATACTATGAAAATTTTTTTCCTTTCTCAATTAAACAAGATGGAGTTTTAAAAGGGATATTTGTTGAATATATTGAATATTTATTTTCTTTATCAAATGACTATAAAATAATTTCTGATGGATTTCCTTGGGAAAGAGCTCAAGATTATGTCCGTAAAAATATGTATGATGCACATATTACGCTAAAAAATCCTGCGAGAGAAGAATTTTTGCTAAGTAGTAACAGCATAATTTTTGAGGATTCATTAGTTCTCATTTATTCAATTAATAATAAAAATTTTAAAGATATAGAAAAAATTAGCAAATTAGATACTCTGAAAAGTTATAGTATAAATGACTACTTAGGTAACAGTAGAATAAATATGTATCCTGAAGAAAAAGGCTTCAAACTCAAACTTTCATCTAATATTGAAGATTGTTTTTTAAAACTTTTTAAAGGCGATGGAGATGTAATTATTACAAGCAAAGTTATTGCTGATCTTGAAATTAGAAAAAAATATAAAAATATATTAAAAATAAAAAATATTAATTTCCTAAATGAGACAAAAGTAAAGTATTTTTTTATGATTCGAAAAACCAGAAAAGACGCTGATAATATTTTAAAAATATTTGAAAAAAACATTAAAAAAGATAAAAATAAAGAAAAATTTAACGCAATTTATAATAAGTATATTAATAATTATGATCTTTAAAAAATTATTGAGACAAGTTCATTTGCAGCTATTTCAAAATTTTCAATTTGCTCTGCAGAACCTTTATGCATTTTAAGCTGTGTTAGTAAATTATTTGAAATATCTGTTATAAAAGAATTTAATAAAGACAAGTCGTTCGTTCTGTTATTATTGATAAATAAATTCAAAAATTTATGCAATGGATAATGTTTTTGTTGCTCAGATGAATCTTCTTTTCTTATCGTATTCCTTTTAAAAGTTTCAAGTCTTCCACTAACCGCTAATCTCTCTAATAAGTATTTTAAATCTTTAAAATCAAAATCTTGTCCAGAAATAATTTTCGTTTTGCCAAAATCAAATGCTTTAAGAATGGGAAATCCGTTATTATCAATAATTAGTTTAATGTTTCCCATATGCATATCACCATGTTGAACTTTAGCTACATAAAGACAATAATGGATATAAAATAATTGATGAATAATGTTAATGGTAAATATTTTTAATTTCTCAATATTATTTTCAATTAAATTTAATTGAGGGGCAGATTTTTTTAATAATAAGTAGTAACTAAACAATGAAGAATCTTTATCATTTTGTGTTGGCAATTCACTAAAAAAACTTCTTGTTTCATAAATAGATACTCTTCTATGTCTAGAATAATCAAAATTATCGTTACTAATTACTTCATTTTGAAAAGAAAAAAATAGATCTCTAATTTTCAAGTGATCTTTAGTCTCTAAAACATTTAATGCTTCTTTGATCAATTTTTCTTTTGAAAAATCTTGCATTGCAGATGGTGTTTTTGCATATACTAAGGCTCTATCGGCATCAAAACTTTTATGTTTTCCACCTATCTGCATAACTTCAGTTGAAACACCTGGTAAAAAAGCTTTACTTCTACCTGCCAACGAGTTTGCACTGGTTAATATTCTTTGCTGGATCACTTTTCTAAACCCAAATGATCCTAATTTTTCAATTAATTCAACCTTATTTAAACTGTGTTTCAATTTTTTTTTATGCTCAACCAATTCAAGCAAAGAAGCAAATACTGCAGAACACAATATACAACTAAACATATTTTTTCCTATATTTAATTTTAATTTATTACTATAAGTAATAAAAACTAAAAATAAAATAAATCAAATATTTATTAAAAGCAAAAAGAATTTATTTAAATAATATAAATTTATAAAAATTTTCAGTTTTACTTCTAAATTTTTAAAATAAATTTATTTCTTTATATTGATAAATTTAATCAATTTATATTAGGATTTTAGGCTTTCAGTTATTCATTTGTTACATTTAAGATTTGAGTTTTTCAACTATCTGCTGAATGACATTTAACGGAATTTTAGTTGTATCTGAAATTTCCTTTAAATTTAAATGGATTATATCTTTCAAATTTGGATAGGTTTCTAATAACTTTTTCTTTCTTTTTGCTCCTAATCCTTTTATTTCATACAAGATTGACTTCAATGAGTTTTTATCCCGTCTTTGCCGATGGAAAGTAATCGCAAAGCGATGAGCTTCATCTCTTATTTGCGTGAGCAATTTAAATTCTGCGGAGCCTTGTTGAAGAATTCTTGTTTCTGGAGGAACATCAGGTAGTAATTCACCATTAACTCCTCTTGCAGGTATTACAATTCTTTCCTCTGATGCTGTAACTATCGCTGATTTAAAATTTTTTTCATTTCTCGATTTAGCAAGACCAAGAAAATTAATATGTTCCAAACCTAATCCTTTCAACATCCAGCCAACTTCTCTAATCTGTGGGGTACCTCCATCAATTAATAAAACATTAGGAATTTGTATATTATTTCTATCTTTAAAACGCCTTCTTATAACTTCTCTAAGACTTGCAAAATCATCTTGTCCTATAACACTTTTTATAATGTATTTCCTATAGGAGCTTTTGCTAGGTTTGCCGTTTTTAAATACAACCTGTGAGGCTACAGTTTCACTTCCTTGAAAAGTTGAAATATCAAAACATTCTATAATTAGAGGGATAGTACTTAATTTTAAAAACTCTTTTAATGCCATTAATAAATTATTACTTACTTCTTCCATTTTTATATGTTCACTATATTTATTCTCAGCGTTTTTATTTGCATGAAGGACTAAATTTTCTATTTTTTTTGGTAATATTTTATCTTTAGATTTTAAAGATTTAGTGAAAATGTTTTTATTTAAGTGCAATATTTTTTTACTATTATTCTCATTTTTTCCGAATTTTTCATTTAAATATTTTTCTATCATTAAAAAGTTTTCGCTATTTATTACATTTTCTGCATTTGAAAATATAATATTTTCAGGAACATTTTTTTGCGAGTAATACTGGCAAACAAATGCTGAATATATTCTTTGCATTTCATCCTGAGTATTATCATATTTCCCATCTTCACTGGGTTCTTCTGTAATATGTCTTATAATATAAGAATCACCACCTATAACTTTCCCAGATCGAATTTGTGCAACATAAAACGCAGCGATATCTTTACTCCAATAAGATCCCAAAATATCAATATCAATTTCTTCTGATAAAGTTACAGATTGATTTTCAGTTAATTGACTTACTGCTTTTAATTGATCTCTTAGCATAGCAGCTTTTTCAAAATTTAACGCATCAGCTGATAATAACATTTCTTTTTTAATTTTAGTTAGTATATCTTTTGATTTTCCATTTAAAATAGCTATCACATTATTTAAATGACTTTCGTATTCTTTTTTATCAACTGTTAATTTACAAGGACCTAAACATTTTTTTATATCATAGTAATTGCATGGTCTTGTAACAGTTTTAAAAACTGTAGGAGTACACTTTACTAACGGAAAAAATCTGTTAATCAAATTCATTAATTGAATAACTTGCCCAGTTAATGTATAAGGACCAAAATATAAACTTCCATCTTTTTTTCTTTTTCTTACTACAGTTACTTTAGGCCACTCTTCTTGAATGTCTATTTTGATATACGGATACGTTTTATCATCACGTAACAGTATATTGTAGTTAGGTTTATTATGTTTTATTAAATTATTTTCCAATAACAACGATTCATATTCATTTTCTGTAATAATAATTTCAAAATCATAAATTTTAAGAACTAAAGCTTTTGTTTTTGGGGAATGATTTTCAATTCCATAAAAATAGGATTTCAAACGATTGACAAGATCTTTAGCTTTCCCAACATATAAAATTTCACCAAACTCATTTTTATGCAGATAGACGCCAGGCTTATGTGGTATTTGGCTTAATTTCTCTCTTAGGTACTTTAATCGGCTAGACATACCTGTTTTTTGTTGACTGTCCAAATTCATTAGTGACTTTTCTTTCATTAAGGTTTATCCCATAAGCACTTAGGTTGTAGTCCTAATTTTATAAGACTGCTATACTATTCAAAACAAAAGGCAAACAACCGCCTTTAGCTGAACTTTATATGGGACATTCTACAGTGACAGAACTATCTAAATTTTCTATTAATCCTGATACCTTTATATTTGCTGTTAATCAGGCATTTGAAGCGCGTTTGAAAAATAACGGAGATTTCAACTCACATTTACGTTTCGATCCGTTTTTGACAAAATCTTGGACAGCTCCAAAAAATCCTGACTTCAATACCTTTAAAAATTTATTAAATGAAATTATCAGCCATCATTTTCATATTTTGCCAAATTTTCACCGGAATGAAAACGTTGATATAGAGAATATTTCTTGGTTTTCTCATTCTGTTGCCACCTTATTTGCAGATTTAAATTACTTAATTCTTCAATTTACTGGACAAACTCTCCCTAATTTTTCAGGCCAATCTATCCCGAAAGCCGTTTCCAGCAAAAATATTGCTTTAGCTATGGCAAAGTATTCTCAATTTTTAGCTTTAGAACAAAGTGAAGAACCCTATAGTCTTTTTCCTTTGGTAAATGAAAATAATGAAAATGTAGATCAACTTTATACCCAAGAAGTCTGGAGCCTCATTTCTTCTTTTTCTAAGAAAACTTTTGGAAACTACTTTCCTTTGTTACAAGCCTATATTCTTTGGAAATATACAAAAAAAGAATATATTCCAGAAGTGATTGATTGGAATGTTCGCCCTCCTTGTGGAGCAGCCTATGAACTTCAATTCAAAGAACTCTTCGAGAGAGAGCATGAAGAACGGAAGGCAAGAAGAATTGAACGTCAAAAAGCTAAGCATGAAAAAGACAATTCCAGTGATAGAAAGAAACATTCAAGAGAACCATCTCAGCAGGAAAAATCTCATTTTTCAGAAAAAACAAATCAGCATGAACAGCAACAATCACGTCCAAAATCTTTTGAACCAAAACAAAAATTTGAATTAAAAAATTTCCAAGAAGCGAAAGAGAACAGACAGCAGTTTGATAAATCGTCAAAAGAGAACAAACATTCTTCTTTTAACGGAGGATTTAAAAACTCCTTTCAAACCGATTCCAAGCAAAATATAAATCTCGATGATGCTCTGGCAGAAGCAAAGCAGGCCATTCAAAATCTTATAAAAAATAAAAATATCAATGAGGTAAGCCTTGCACCTCAAAATTCTTTTGTCCGCAGAGAACAACATTCTTTAATTACAGAAGCTGGTTTTGAAACTGAGAGTAGAGGCGAAGCAAAAAATCGTCATGTCTGCATAAAAAGAAAATCTTAATAATATCTTCTATAGCTATTTTATTTTGTCATTAGAACATTTGCCCCATTTGACACCCTAACTGGAATTAGTAATCTCATTCTGACTTAGTGGTGTCTTTTTTATGTGTTAAACAATCAATCCTTCTCTGGGGGAATAAAGTGAAAATTCTTGTTCTAGCTAAACATGTTCCTGATACAGAAACAGTGATTAAAATCGCCTCTGGTGGCAAAGCGATAGATGAAGCTGATTTTAAATATATGGTTAATCCATGCGATGAATATGCAATGGAAGAAGCAATACGAACACAAGAAAAATTTAAAGGGGAAAGCATTGTTGTAAGCGTAGGCCCTTCCCGCGCACAAGAAACTATCCGCAAGGCTCTTGCGATGGGGATCGATAGAGGAGTCTGGATTAATACCGAAGGTTTCTCTAATTATTTAGATTCTTTTACAATAGCTTCAGCAATTGCAAAAGTTGTTGTGGAAGAAAAACCAGACCTCATTTTTGCCGGTTTAAACACAACTGATGAAGGCGCTGGGAATGTAGGGCCTATGGTTGCTGAATTTGCAGGAATGCCTAGTTTAGTTAACATCTCAAAAATTGAATGGCAAAATGAAGGAAAATCTTTAAAGTGCGAAAGAGACGTAGAGGGTGGTATTGTTGAAGTTTATGAAGCTCAGCTTCCACTTTTAATTGCGCCGCATCAAAACCTTAATGATCCGCGTTTTCCTTCCCTACCAGGAATAATGAAAGCAAAGAAAAAACCGATTGCCGAGAAAAAAGCCTCGGAACTTATTACAGAGAAAGCTAGAATAGAAGTAAAAAATTATAAATTACCTCCTGAAAAAGCTCCTGGAAAAATATTTAAAGGCAAACCCGTGGAAGAAATGGTTGTTGAAGTGGCAAAACTTCTTCGCTCTGAAGCAAAAGTGATTTAAATAAGGAAAAACCCATGTCTCATAAAGTTCTTATCTATGCTGAAGTTAGAAATGGAAAATTAAAATCTACTACTGGTGAAACAATAGCTGAAGCCAGAAATATGCTTGGTGGTAAAACAGAAAATATTCATGCTGTATTACTTGGCGAGAGCTGCGAACAACATGCAAAAACTGTAGCAACCTTTGGTGCAACAAAAGTTTATATTATCGATTCTCCAGAAACAAATACATATCAAGGTGAGCCTACAATCCAAGCAATTACTCAAATCATTAAAAAAAATAACTACACAATTATTGTGGGACCAGCTTCACCAACAGGGAGGGATTTTTTCCCGCGCCTCGCCATTCGCAATCAGGGAGCTATGCTTACCGATGTCATTTCTTTTCAGCTCGATGGCGAAACCGTTACAGCTGATATGCCAATGTACCTAGGAAAATGCTCCAAGATAGCTGTTTCTCAAGCTCCAACAACTTTTATAACTTTACGTCCCAATGTACGTCCAAGTGAAATTGCCGATGCAAACGCACAAGCAAATATTGAGAAATTTGCTTGTGCATTTGACAATGCAAAGATTACGGCCAAAGTTGTTGAAGTAAGAAAAGGAAACAGCGAACGTCCTGATTTAACCGAAGCAAGTATTATTGTTTCAGGTGGGCGCGCCATGGCAAATAAAGATAATTTCAAACTTCTGTTTGAGTGCGCTGATACTGTCCACGGTTCCGTAGGAGCTTCGCGGGCAGCAGTTGATTCAGGTTATGCGCCCTATGATTTACAGGTGGGTCAGACTGGAAAAACAGTAAATCCTAATTTATACGTTGCATGTGGAATCTCTGGTTCCATTCAACACCTTTCTGGAATGCGCACTTCAAAATGCATTGTTGCTATCAACACCGATGCCGATGCGCCCATTTTCCAAAAAGCAGATTATGGAATTGTAGCCGATCTTTTCCAAGCGGTTCCTATTCTCACGCGGGAATTTAAGAAGATGACAGAGTAAGCACAGACTCCCTAAATCTCTTCCTTTTTCCTTGCATCAATTAAAATTATGTATTATCGGTTTGCATTCACGCCCAAAATGCACCTTTTTGGGTGAGTGTTTATTATATGAGGAAATTACAATGGCTAAAAAAATCGTCGGGCTCATTAAGCTCCAGATCAAAGGCGCTCAAGCTACTGCTGCGCCACCTGTAGGTCCAGCACTTGGACAACGTGGTGTAAACATTGCAATGTTTGTTAAAGAATTCAATGCTAGAACTCAAAAACAACCTGGCGTTGTACTTCCAACAATCATTACTGTCTATTCTGACAAGTCCTTTACTTTTATTACAAAAACTCCTCCAGCGAGTATTTTGCTAAAACAAGCAGCAAAGCTTGAATCTGCAAGTAAAACTCCTGGTAAAGCAATTGCTGGTTCCGTAACTGAAAAGCAAGTTGAAGAAATTGCTAAAACTAAGCTACCTGACCTCAACTGCTACGACATTGAAGCGGCTAAAAAGCTTATCAAAGGCTCAGCTCGTTCTATGGGTATTGAAGTTAAAGCATAATTTAAACCGAGGGAGGCTCTTACCAGCCGCTTAACCTCATAAGGAATTCTATATGGCTAGAAAAATTAGTAAAAAATTGAAGGCTGCAAGAGCAAAAATAAACTCTACAAAAGCCTATAATATCAATGAAGCAAGCCAACTTCTAAAAGAAGTTTCCTATGCAAAATTTGATGAAACTGTTGAAGTTGCAATGAACCTCGGTGTAGATCCTCGCCACGCTGATCAAAATGTTCGCGGAGCGGTAGTTCTTCCTCATGGCCTTGGCAAAAAGGTGCGCGTTTTAGTATTTGCTAAGGGCGAAAAAATCCGTGAAGCTGAAGAAGCTGGTGCTGACTACGTTGGTGGTGATGACCTTGCACAAAAAATTCAAGGCGGATGGCTTGATTTCGAAGCAGCTATCGCTACTCCTGACATGATGGGTGTTGTGGGTCGTCTAGGTCGTATACTTGCTCCTCGCGGACTCATGCCTAACCCAAAAGTGGGTACAGTAACTCAAGATCTTAAAAATGCGGTAAAAGAAGCGAAAGCTGGCCGTGTGGAATTTAAAGTAAATAAGGCAGGTATTATTCAAGCTCCAGTAGGAAAAGTATCCTTTGAAGCTAAGAAAATAGAAGAAAATACAAAAGCATTTATCGATGCTATTGTTAAGGCTAAACCTGCTGCAGCAAAAGGAACTTACATTAAATCCGTTTATGTAAGCGCAACAATGACTCCTTCTGTTTGCATTGAACCTACTGAATACAAAGTTTAATTTTGTTTCGTAAGGGTCTCAGACTGCTGGTTGTGTTTGCAAATAATGCACTCATATAATCCCCGCATAGACTTTGACCCCTGCGGTTTATTAACCTCGTAATTCCATTTTGCCTGTGGAGCTGCGAATAACTTAGGGGAGGCATTCTCTTGGATCGTAACGCTAAAGTCCAGTGGCGCGACAGTGTTGTAGAAGCACTCGACAAATCTGGTGCTGTGTTCCTAGCTAATTACTCAGGAATGACAGTGGAAGAGCTTACGGCAATGCGTCGTGAACTCAAAGCAGTCCAAGCTGATTTCCACGTAGTTAAAAATACTATTGCTCAAAAAGCAGTTGAAGGCAGAGATGAAAATGTTATCTCTGATCTCTTCAAAGGCCAAATGGGTATTGTTTTTGCTTACGGTGATTCAGCAGCAGCTGCAAAAGTATTTTCTGAATCCGCAAAGAAATGTGAGAAGCTTAAAATTGTTGGTGGATATATGGAGAAATCCTTATTAACACCTAAAGCAGTTGAACAACTCGCTTCTTTACCTTCACGCGAAGTACTTCTTGGCCAACTTATCGGTACTATGGTTGCACCACATCGTGGGCTTCTTGGTGTACTCAATGGTGTTCCTAGAAACTTGGTACAAGTTCTTAACGCCATCAAAGATAAAAAAGCCGGTTAACAAGCTTTGCCCGTTTGTGAATTTATTTTGTGTTTAATCTAATCGTTTCGCTATGAAACTTAATTTTTAAAGGACTCGCAATGTCTATTACTAAAGAACAATTCATTTCTTACATCGAAAACTTAACTCTTATTCAAGCTGCTGAGCTTGTAAAAGAATTAGAAGACAAATTTGGCGTATCTGCTGCTGCTCCAGTTGCTATGATGGCTGCTCCTGCTGCAGGCGCTGCTGCTGCTGCTGAACAAACTGAATTTGAAGTTGTGTTAAAAGCTTCTGGCGACAAAAAACTTGACGTTATTAAAGAAGTTCGTGCTATCACTGGTCTTGGTCTTAAAGAAGCTAAAGATCTTGTTGAAGGCGCGCCAAAATCTCTTAAAGCTGGCGTTACTAAAGCTGAAGCTGAAGACATCAAGAAAAAACTTACAGCTGTTGGCGCAACAATCGAAGTTAAGTAATATTAATTATATTGCTTCTTCAGTTTTGTTTGCTTAAGAGTCAAGCTATTGAACAACTTGTTCTATGGCTTGACTTTTGCTGTTGTGCTAATATTGTGAGCTTTGTTCTGTTCACGTATGGTATCCCATGTGAATAAAGCCGCAAGTCATTTAGCAATTTTATATTAGCATCCTTTCTTTTTTTTACGCAGAGGACTCAATATGGCCAATCTGGCATCTAGCTTCGTCCGTCACCGTCGTTCTTTTGCTAAAGTAAAACCTATCATAGGAATGCCAAATCTAATTGACATTCAAAAGAAGTCGTACGCTGAATTCCTTCAAGGAACAGATTCCGCTGACTCTCGCATTGAAGCGGGTCTACAGGGAGTGTTCAAAAGTGTATTTCCCGTTCAAGATTTTGATGCAACAGCTTCTGTTGAATTTGTCAGTTATTCCTTAGATGAACCTAAATACACTGTCGAAGAGTGTCGTTCAAAAGGCATGACTTATGCAGCTCCTGTTAAAGTTCTTATCCGCCTCATTATTTGGGACGTAGATCATGAAACAGGTGTGAAATCCATTCGTGGTTTCAAAGAGCAAGAGGTCTACTTTGGTGAAATTCCTCTTATGACCCAAAATGGTACATTTATCATCAATGGAACTGAACGTGTGGTTGTATCCCAGTTACATCGTTCACCAGGTGTATTCTTTGACCATGACAAAGGCAAAACTCTATCATCCGGAAAATTCTTATATAATGCGCGTATCATTCCATACCGTGGATCATGGTTAGATTTTGAATTCGACACTAAAGATATTCTTTATTGTCGAATAGATCGCCGTAGAAAAATGCCTGCTACAGTTCTCTTAAAAGCGCTTGGCTATACAACTGAAGAATTGCTTGGCACTTTTTATGAATGCGAAACAATTATCAACCGTGATGGACAATTCTATCGTAAAGTAGATTTAGATCGTTTACGTGGACAACGTGCTTCAAGTGATATTATGGATCCTAAAAATCCTAATAATACTCTTGTAAAACGGAACCGTAAAATCACTGCTTTACATATTAAGCAATTAAAAGCAGCTGGAGTAGAAGAACTTCATTTCCCACAAGAAGAACTTGTTGGAAAAATCATTGGTCAAGATATTATTGACGAAGATACAGGTGAAGTTTTATTCCCTATTAACACAGATATCTCAGAAAAAATTCTTGACGCTATCATGTTAAAAGGTATTTCTAAATTTCAAATCTTGTTTATTGATGATTTAAACGTTGATTCTTCTTTCCGCGATACTTTAATGGTTGATAAAACTGTTAATACAGAAGAGGCATTGTTAGAAATTTATCGCAGAATGCGTCCAGGAGATCCTCCGACATTAGAAAACGCAAGTAATCTTTTCCAAAATTTATTTTTTGAAAAAGACAGATACGATCTTTCTCGTGTTGGTCGTTTAAAATTAAATGAAAAACTCGATTTAAATAATATTGATATCGACTACCGTACTTTAACTCGCGAAGACATTATTGGCACAGTTAAACGCTTACTAGATGTTCGTAGTGGCAAAATTAAAGTTGACGATATCGACCATCTTGGCAATCGTCGTGTACGTGCTGTTGGTGAATTATTAGAAAATCAATATCGTATTGGTTTAACAAGAATTGAACGTGCAATTAAAGAAAGACTTCAATTACAAGATTTAGACAGCCTTATGCCGCACGATCTTGTGAATGCAAAACCAGTAACTGCTGTGGTGAAAGAATTTTTCGGTTCATCACAATTAAGTCAGTTTATGGATCAAACTAATCCACTTGCTGAAGTTTATCACAAACGTCGTTTGTCTGCCCTTGGGCCTGGTGGTCTTTCCCGTGAAAGAGCAGGTTTTGAGGTTCGTGACGTTCACCCAACTCATTATGGTCGTATTTGTCCTATTGAAACTCCCGAAGGTCCAAACATTGGTCTGATTGTTTCTTTAGCTTCATTTGCGCAAGTAAACAAATATGGATTCATTGAAACTCCATATCGTACCGTGGTTGATCGCTCACCAACTGATGAAGTTCGCTATTATTCTTCAACAGATGAATGGCGCGATCACGTTATTGCCCAAGCACGCATCAAAGCTGATGCTGAAAATAAAATAAACTCAAATGAGTTGCTGAACGCACGTAGCTCAGGTGAAACAAATATCTATACGGCTGAAGAAGTTGACTTAATGGATGTGGCGACAAACCAAGCGGTTTCTGTTGCGGCTTCCTTAATTCCTTTCCTTCAAAATGACGATGCGCACCGTGCCCTCATGGGTGCAAACATGCAACGCCAAGGTCTTCCTTTATTGCGTACAAAAGCGCCTTTAGTTGGTACTGGAATGGAAAGAACCGTTGCCGCTGACTCAGGTGTAACAGTTGTTGCAAAACGTGCTGGTACAGTTATCTCTGTGGATGCTGAACGTGTTGTTATTAAAGCGAATGAAGTTTCCTCAGACGTTACTGAAGTGGCTTCAGAAGTTGATATTTATACTTTGGTTAAATTTACGCGTTCTAACGTTGATACCTGTGTAAACCAAAAACCTATTGTTAAAGTAGGAGATAAAGTTGAAAAGGGTGATATTATTGCAGATGGTTTCGCTACAGAAATGGGTGAACTTGCACTTGGACAAAACGTTGTTGTCGCATTCCTTCCTTGGAATGGTTACAATTACGAAGATGGTATTGTTGTTTCTGAACGTGTTGTGCGTGAAGATCTATACACTTCTGTTTACATCCAAGAGTTTGAATGCATTAGCCGCGATACTAAATTAGGAAAAGAAGAAATTACATCTGATATTCCAAATGTCAGTGACGAATCGTTAAAAGATTTAGACGATGCAGGTGTTGTTCGTATTGGTGCAGAAGTGAAACCAGGCGATATACTTGTAGGAAAATTAACTCCAAAAGCCGAAACTCAATTGACACCAGAAGAAAAACTTCTACGTGCCATCTTTGGCGAAAAAGCTGCTGACGTCCGTGATACTTCCTTGCGAGTTCCACCAGGAGTGCAAGGTACAGTTATTGGAGCGAAAGTATTCTCACGTGAGGGTGCTGAACTCGATAGTCGTATGATCCAAGTTCAAGAACAAGAAATTGCTAAATTGAAAAAGGATGAACGCGATCGTATTCAAATTATCCGCAAGTCAACTGTTGAAAAGTTAGAATCTCTTTTTGTCCTTGAAGTTGCAGCTGTTAGTTTTGAAACAAAACAAGATGGCCACACTTTCAAGGTTTCTTCTGGAGAAAAAATTCCAAAAGAAGCTTTCGCAGGAATGTCTATTGAACAAATTAAATCCTTAGAATTAGTAAGTTCAGACAAAAGCGCGCAACTTGCAAAAATTAAAAAATCCATGAATGAGAAAATCGCCCTCGTGCGCGAAATGACAGAAGCGCAAATTGCCCGTGCGAAACGTGGTGATGAATTGCCTCCTGGCGTTATCAAAATGGTAAAAGTCTATGTGGCTATTAAACGTCGTTTACAAGTGGGTGATAAACTTGCAGGTCGTCACGGTAATAAAGGGGTAATTTCCAAAATTGTTCCTGTTGAAGACATGCCATATCTTGAAAACGGACAACCCGTAGACATCGTATTAAGCCCTCTTGGGGTTCCTTCTCGTATGAACATCGGCCAAATTATGGAAACACATTTTGGCTGGGCAGCGCGTGGAATCGGTTTAAAAATAAATGATATGCTTGATAAAGCAGCGCCTCGTGCAGAGCTTGAAGACTATATCTGCAAAGTCTGGGATGATCCCTCCGTGCATGAATTTGTGAAATCATGTTCTAATGAAGAATTACGCCAATTTGTGCGCAAATACAAAGAAGGTGTTACACTTTCAAATCCAGTATTTGACGGTGCAGAAGAAGAAGAAATCTTTAAATATCTTGAACTAGCTGATCTCGATCGCTCAGGACAAGTTACACTTTATGATGGACGTACTGGTGAAAAATTCAACCGCCAAGTAACAGTTGGTGTTATGTACGTTCTTCGCCTCCATCACCTTGTTGACGAGAAAATTCACGCTCGTTCTATTGGGCCATACAGTCTTGTTACTCAACAGCCTCTTGGTGGTAAAGCGCAATTTGGTGGTCAAAGACTCGGGGAAATGGAAGTTTGGGCAATGGAAGCGTATGGAGCTGCCTATACTCTTCAAGAGTTCCTAACTGTGAAATCAGATGATATCGCAGGTCGTACAAAGATGTACGAAGCAGTTGTAAAAGGCGAGAACATGATGCTTCCTGGATTACCAGAATCGTTCAACGTTCTTGTCAAAGAAATGCAATCGCTTGCATTGGATGTAAGCCTTATTCGCGATGAAAATGAAATCAGTTTGGATGATCTTCAACGCGATGTCCGTGAAATCCAATAACACCGAAGGAGTTTAAGCATGAATATGAATGAAGGTTCCAAAGATGTTTACAGTTTCTTCGAAAAACCTGTAGATCCTTTGAGTTTTAGTGCAGTTAAAATTGGTTTAGCTTCTCCAGAGCGCATCAGAAGTTGGTCATATGGTGAAGTTAAAAAACCTGAAACAATCAACTACAGAACATTTAAACCAGAGCGTGACGGATTATTTTGTGGAAAAATATTCGGCCCAGTTCGTGACTTTGAATGTATTTGTGGAAAATATAAAAGAAAAAAACACCGTGGTACTGTGTGTGAAAAATGCGGTGTCGAAGTTATTGAAAGTAAAGTAAGACGTGAACGCTTGGGGCACATTAACCTTGCTAGCCCAGTAGCTCACATCTGGTTCTTAAAAAGCTTGCCATCTCGTATTGGTTGCGTAGTAGACATTTCTTTAAAAGACCTTGAAAAAGTTCTTTATTGTGAATCCTACATCGTTCTTGATCCAGGTTCATCTGATCTTAAAAAACATGAACTTATTTCAGAAGAACGCTTTGCAGCCAAAATTCGTGAATTAGGTAACAACGCATTTCGAGTTGGTATTGGTGCTGACGCATTATTAGAAATGCTTCAATCAGTAGATGTATTTGAATTATCAGAACAACTTAAAGAGTCTTTGTTAAATACAACGTCTGATGCGCAAAGTAAAAAACTTATCAAGCGCTTAAAAGTTGTTGGCGCCTTCACTATGAGTGATAACCGTCCTGAATGGATGATGTTATCAGTTATCCCAGTGTTGCCTCCAGATCTTCGTCCTTTGGTTCCATTGGATGGCGGTCGTTTTGCGACTTCTGACTTAAACGATTTATACCGTCGTGTAATCAACCGTAACAATCGTTTATTACGTCTTATTGAATTAAATGCCCCTGAAATTATCGTGCGCAATGAAAAAAGAATGCTGCAAGAAGCTATCGATGCGCTTTTTGACAATGGCCGCCGTGGAAAAGTTTTCACAGGCCCGAATAAACGTCCTCTGCGCTCTTTATCAGATATGCTTAAAGGAAAAAGCGGTCGTTTCCGTCAAAACCTTCTTGGAAAACGTGTGGACTATTCCGGCCGTTCCGTAATTGTTGCTGGTCCAGAACTACGCTTGCACCAATGTGGATTGCCTAAATTAATGGCTCTTGAAATGTTCAAACCATTTCTATTCAATAAACTTGAAGAAAGAGGTTATGTTTCAACCATTAAAAGTGCGAAAAAAATGGTGGAAAAAGAACGTCCAGAAGTTTGGGACTTGCTAGAAGAATGCACAAAAGAACATCCTGTTCTTTTAAACCGAGCTCCTACTCTTCACCGTTTAGGTATTCAGGCTTTTGAACCTGTTTTAATTGAAGGAAAAGCAATCCAATTGCACCCTCTCGTTTGTCAGGCATTTAATGCTGACTTCGACGGGGATACTATGTGTGTACACGTTCCTCTTAGCTTAGAAGCTCAAATTGAAGCTCGTGTTCTTATGATGTCGACTAATAATATTTTGTCACCTCAGCACGGTACACCGATTATCGAGCCGCGGAAGGATATTGTTCTTGGTCTTTATTATTTAACTCGCGAAAACATCACATTACGTGGTGATAGTATGAAATTTTCAAGCCTAGATGAAGTCCGTGCGGCTTTCGATCATGGTTTTGTTGAACTGCATACACGTATTTTTGTGCGTTTAAATCATGGCGACAAAGAACTTATTCAAACTACTGTTGGACGCTGTATATTGAAAGAAGTAATTCCTGAAAGAGTTCCTTTCTTCAAAAAGTTTAATAAAGCATTAGATCAAAAGGCTTTAGCTGTTTTAGTGAACGATACATATCGTCTATGCGGCGCTAAAGAAACAGTTCTACTAGCAGATGCATTACGTGAATTAGGATATCGTTATGCAACAGAATCAGGCATTTCTATTGCAATTAAAGATATGATGATTCCTAAAGAAAAATCTAAGTTACTAGATGAAGCTTACAATGAAGTAAAAGAAGTTCGCGAACAATATGCGGAAGGTCTTATTACAGAAGGTGAACGTCATAATAAAGTAATTGATATTTGGTCACGAGTTCAAGATGAAATCACAGTAAAAATGTTGAAACAGCTTGAAACTCAAAAAGCAATTAACCAAAAAGGTGAAGCTGTTCAAATTCAATCATTCAACTCTTTGTATATGATGGCAGACTCTGGAGCCCGTGGTTCTAAACAACAGATGCGTCAGCTTGCTGGTATGAAGGGCCTTGTGGCAAAAGCTACTGGTGAGATTATTGAAACTCCTGTGACATCTAACTTACGTGAAGGTTTCACAATTCTTCAATACTTCATCAACACTCACGGTGCGCGTAAGGGTCTTGCAGATACAGCTCTTAAAACAGCTTCTTCTGGTTACCTTACTCGTCAGTTGGTTGATGTTGCCCAAGATACAATCATTTCAGAAACAGACTGCGGTACCTTAGATGGTGTTGAAGTTACTTCTGTTGTTGAAGGTGGTGAAGTTATTCAAAGAGTTGGCGCTAGGACACTAGGTAGAACTTCTCTTTATGATATTAAAAATCGTGCCACTGGTGAAGTCATTGTAAAAGCGAATGAAGAAATTAATGAAGAGGCTGTAACTCGCTTAGATGTTGCTAAAATTGACCGTGTCTATGTTCGTTCCGTTTTAACTTGCCGCACTCGTCGTGGAGTTTGTGCAAAATGTTATGGTCGAGACTTGGCCACAGGTAATTTAGTAAACGTTGGTGAAGCAGTTGGTGTTATTGCTGCTCAATCCATTGGTGAGCCTGGAACACAGTTGACAATGCGTACATTCCACTCTGGTGGTACAGCTACAACTCAATCTCAAGCTTCTTCATACGAGGCTAAAGTTGAGGGTACTGTTCAACTATTAAATGTAAGCTTGGTTAAAGGCCGCAATGAATGGGATACTGCCATGGGAAGAAACGGTGAAGTTATCGTTTATGACCTTGATGGTATTGAACGCGATCGCCACTCTATTCCATATGGCTCAAAAGTCTTTATTAAAGACGGTGCTAACGTTAAAGTTGGTACAATGCTAATAGAATGGGACCCGCACTCAGTTGTTATTGTTTCTGAGGTTTCAGGTAAGGTTAAATTCCAAGACCTTTTTGAAGGTATCTCAGTTGAAGAACGTACTGATGAAGTTACTGGTTTAACTCGTCGTGTGGTGATTGAAAACAAAGATACAAAAATTAAACCAGCTATAGTTGTTACAGATGGTTCAGGAACTGCTATTCGTATTACTGAAACTCGTGATGCTCGCTATCCTTTACCAAGTGGTGCGACTATCATGTTCGCTGATAATGACAATGTGTATCCTGGTGATGTTCTTGCGAAAATTCCGCGTGAACAAGCTAAAACAAAAGATATTACAGGTGGTTTACCGAGAGTTGCTGAGTTGTTCCTAGCTCAAAAACGTAGAACATTTGCTATTATTTCTGAAATTGATGGATTCGTATCTTTTGGTGCAGATATCAAAGGTAAAAGAAGAGTCGTTGTTACTCCAGAAATGGGCGGCGGTGATAGCCGTGAATATCTTATTCCAAAAGGTCGCCACGTTGTGGTAACTGAAGGTGATTTCATTCGTGCTGGTGAGCCTCTTGTTGACGGTCCACTAAACCCACACGATATTTTGAAAGTTCTAGGTGAAAAAGCCCTAGCTAGTTACCTTGTTTCTGAAATACAGGCTGTGTATAAGCTACAAGGTGTGAATATCGACGATAAGCACATTGAAATTATTGTGAAACAAATGCTTCGCCGCGTAAGAATTAAAGACCCTGGGGATACTGAGTTCTTACCTGCTGCACAGGTAGAAAAATGGACTTTTGAAGAGCAAAATGAATTAGCAATTCAAAGAGGTGCTCGTCCTGCAACTGCAGAACCTTTATTGCTTGGTATTGCAAGAGCAGCTTCTTCAACAGAATCCTTTATTTCTGCAGCTTCTTTCCAAGAAACCACAAGGGTTCTTACTGAAGCAGCACTTGCTGGTAGAAAAGACTTATTACGTGGTCTTAAAGAAAACGTTATTATGGGTCGACTCATTCCGGCAGGAACAGGTGTTAACTTTTACAATAATCTTGAAATGTTTGTTGAAGGCCAAAGCCTTGATGCTGAAGCCATTATTGAAGCCTCAATTCCACAGGTTGTTGCTCGCCTAGGATCTGGTTCTCATCATCAAATGCGATAATTTTTAGGGTAGGTATTCTATCTACCCTAATACTTACTTATTGCTATAATTTTACAATTTTTGCTTGACAATGGGCGTTATTCTACGTTACGAATCGACGCCCAACGGTTTGGAGTGTAATTCAATGGAAAGCCAAAAAATCCGTATTCGTCTTAAAGGCTATGATGTTTCTCTGGTTGATCAGAGCGTAGCGCAAATTATTAACAAGGCAAAAGGAACTGGAGCAAAAATTGCTGGACCAGTGCCAATGCCTACAATTATTAACCGTTATACTGTGTTGAGATCTCCTCACGTTGATAAAAAATCTCGTGAGCAGTTTGAAATCCGCACACACCGCCGTCTTATCGATCTTCTTGAGCCAAAACAACAAACTGTTGATGGCCTTATGAAACTCGATCTAGCAGCTGGTGTAGATGTAGAAATCAATCTCTACTAAAACCGGTTTTTTTATTTTTTAACAAACTTCTACTTTTGTGTAGAGGGATTAACAACAAGCTGGCGCTGTAATCTATTGCATCCAGCAGGAGTTAAAGTCATATGGTACGTTATGCTTTTAGCAAAATTGGCATGACTAGCACGTTTACAACTAATGGCTCTGCCCAAGGTGTAACCGTTCTAAAAATGCAGCCAGCTAAAGTTCTAAGACACGAAACTTTGGAAAATGGCAAAGTTGTTGTTGTTGTTGAATACGACACAGGCCACAAAAACAAACTTGTACGTGGTTGGGTTGTCGAAAATCCTGCCGAATATCAAGTAGGCTCACCTCTTAAAGCACCTTCTCTCAATGCAGGACAAAAATTAAAAATTACTGGATTTTCAAAAGGTCGTGGTTTTCAAGACGCAATGACTCGTCACGGTTTTGGTGGCGGTCCAGCAAGTCATGGTAGCCGTTTCCACAGATCTCCTGGTTCTGTAGGTATGCGTGCTGAACCTGGTCGCGTTATGAAGGGCAAAAAAATGCCTGGTCAAGACGGTAATGTGCAAGTAACTCTCCGCAATGTTCAGGTTGCTTACTGGTCTACTGAGGAATCAGTTATGGCTATTGTAGGCGGTGTGCCTGGTGCTCGCGGCGGCATAGTATTTGTTTAAGGGGAAGGGATAGCAAATGTTGTCTAAAATTGAAGCCCTACCTGAGAGTTTGGTGAGCTATGCTGACCGTAATAAAGGCACTCTCTGGCAGGTAATTAAGGCTTATAGAGCCAACCAAAGACAAGGAACTGTTGGTGTGAAAACACGTGCAATGGTGAAGTCTACTGGTAAAAAGCCTTATAAACAAAAGAAAACAGGAAGCGCTCGTCGCGGTTCATTTGTTGCTCCACTCCATGTCGGTGGTGGTGTTGCTCATGGCCCTAAAGCGCGTGACTACCGTCAAGCAATCCCTACAAAAATGAGTAAGGTTGCTTTAGGTATCGCACTTTCTGAGCGTGTAAAATCTGGCAAAATTTTTGTTGGCGCACTTGATTTTCCAAGTGGTAAAACAAAAGATGCAGCGTCTGCATTAAAGAATGTTGCTGATTTGTCTGGAAATACTTTGGTTTGTTTAAGCAATCCAAATGAAAATACAATTCGTGCACTACGCAATATTCGCGGAGTTCACCTTGTAAGTCCAGACCAAGTGAATGCATTTACTGTTCTTCAAGCACGCAGTCTTATTGCAAGTCCAGAAGCGTTCAAAGTTCTTGAATCAAGACTAGCAGACTGATTTTTGAAGAAAGGAAATGAACATGCGTTCGGATTATGTTATCAAAGGTTCAGTTTTAAGCGAAAAATCTTATGCTCTCTTAGAAAATAAGGTATACACACTTAAAGTTGATCTCAAAGCTACTAAAGAAGATATCAAAACAGCTGTTAAAGATGTTTTTGGTGTTGATGTGATCAGTGTAAACACTTCTATTTTACGTGGAAGAGTTGTTCGTAAAGCGCGCTCAAAAAAAGGTGGCGCTGTTGAAGTTAAACTTCCTAATATCAAAAAAGCGTTTATTCGCTTAAAAGATGGGCAAGAACTTCCGGCTCCTGTTTTAAATGCGCCTGCTGAAGCAACGGCGGAATAATCATTCCGTTTTTTCGTATTTTTTAGTTTTATGCGCGGAAAAATCCTCGAATTATCGCGCAAGGATGAGGAACAATGGGAATCAGACAATTAAGGCCATACACGGCTACAACAAGAACACAAAGTTACATCAATTACAGAGAAGTTCTTACTACTGATACTCCTTACAAACCGCTCTTAGTGGCAAAACCAAGAAAAGCGGGTCGTAACAATACTGGTCGCATTACTGTTCGCCATCACGGTGGTGGAAATAAAGTTAAGTACCGTATTATCGACTGGAAGAGATCTCGTAAGGATGTTGAAGGTGTTGTAACTTCAGTTGAGTACGATCCAAATCGTACAGCTTTTATTTCACTTGTTAAATATGTTGACGGAGATCGTCGTTACGTTCTTGCAACTGACGGCGTTAAAGTTGGTACTAAAATTATCGCTTCTTCAGAAGCTGATATCAAAGCAGGGAATAGCTTACCGCTAAAAAGAATTCCTGCAGGTACTACAATTCACAGTGTTGAAATGCGTCCAGGTTCTGGTGCGAAACTAGTTCGTAGTGCAGGAGCTTCAGCTACTTTAGTGGGTCGTATTGAAAGATACGCTCAAATTCGTATGCCTTCTGGTGAGCTTCGCCTTATTCCAGAAGATTGCTATGCAACTATCGGAACTGTGTCCAATGCTGACCATATGAACGTTTCTATTGGTAAAGCTGGTCGTAATCGTTGGAAGGGTATCCGTCCAACCGTCCGTGGTGTCGCTATGAACCCTGTTGACCATCCAATGGGTGGTGGTGAAGGTCGTACAAGTGGTGGCCGTCATCCATGTTCACCATGGGGTCAATTGGCTAAAGGTTATAAGACTCGCAAGGTTAAACCTAGCGATAAGTTTATCGTAAGCCGTCGTAAGAAATAATCGAATTGCTTAAGGGGTAAAAGCACATGTCACGTTCGTTGAAAAAGGGTCCTTTCGTAGACACCCATTTGCTAAAATTAGCAGATAAAAACAAGGGTGCTGGGAAGGTAATTAAAACTTGGAGCCGCCGTTCCACAATTATTCCAGATTTTGTTGGACTCACATTCGCAGTTCACAATGGAAAAAAATTCGTTCCCGTTTATGTGAACGAAAATATGGTTGGACACAAGCTTGGTGAATTTTCGCCAACTCGTACTTTCCATGGTCATGGTGCGGATAAAAAAGCCGCTAAGAAAAAGTAAGAGGTAATTTATGGACGCAAAAGCAACACACTATGCTGCAAAGTGTACCGCACGTAAAGCAAGATTGTTAAGACCGCTCATCATTGGCAAAACTGTTCCACAAGCAATAGCTGTTCTTTCTGTTGAAAGACGCGCTGGTTCTGTAGCGACAGTAAAGCTTATTCGCTCTGCGCTTGCACAGCTTCCTGCTAACAGTGCTGTAAATACTGTAATAAGTGACTTTGTAGTGAATGAAGGCCCTCGCCGCCGCATGTTTATGCCGCGCGCTCAGGGACGTGCAACGCCTATTTTGAAAAAGACGTCGCACTTAACTATTCGTCTTAAACTTAATTAACAGAGGGTACAACAGTGGGTCAGAAAGTACATCCAATTGGTTTGAGACTTGGGATTAACAAGACTTGGGATTCTCGTTGGTTTAGCAAACGTGAATTTGCAAAAAATCTTAATGAAGACTTGAATGTTCGCAAGTTCATATCAAAAAAATACGCAGAAGCTGGCGTTGCACGCGTTGAAATCGAACGCGCTGCAAAACAAGTTGTAGTAAAAGTTTATACAGCAAAACCTGGAAAACTTATTGGAAAACAAGGTAAAGGAATTGAACTTCTTCGTGATGAAGTAAAGACAGTTCTAAAATCTAATGACAAATCCATCAAAGTTGATGTATTTGAAGTGAAGAATCCTGATACAAATGCTCAATTGGCTGCTTTCAACGTTGCACAGCAACTTGAAAAACGTATTTCCTTCAGAAGAGCAATGAAGAAGGTTATGCAACAAGCTATGAAGGCTGGCGGAAAAGGAATTAAAATTCGCGTTTCCGGTCGTTTAAATGGGGCAGAAATGGCTCGTACTGAGTGGTATATGGAAGGTCGCGTACCTCTTCACACTCTTCGTGCTGATATTGACTATGGTACATCTGAAGCTTTAACAACTTACGGACTCATTGGTGTTAAGGTTTGGTTATTTAAGGGTGAAGTTTTTGGGAAACCAGCTGGAAGCATGGCTGTTTCTGCTGCAAAAACTGCACGCAATGAGGAGTAATAAAACATGTTGGCTCCAAAGAAAGTTAAGTTTCGTAAATCTCACAAAGGTCGTATTAAAGGCGTTGCAGATCGTTGCAATAGCGTAGACTTTGGTGATTTTGCTCTTCAGGCAATTGAACCTGGAAAATTAGAAGCTCGTCAAATCGAAGCAAGTCGAATTGCCTTGACCCGTCACATAAAACGTGGTGGAAAAGTGTGGATTCGTGTGTTCCCAGACAAGCCTATTACTAAAAAGCCTGCTGAAACACGTATGGGTTCTGGTAAGGGTGGTTTGGATCGTTGGGTTTGTCCAATTCGTTCAGGCCGTGTGATTTTTGAAGTACAGGGTGTACCTGCTAATCTTGCAAAAGAAGCTTTTGAGCTAGCAGCAGCAAAACTCCCATTCAAAACACGCGTAATGAGCAGAAGTGATAAGGTTTGGGAAAATCAATGAAAAAACAAAAAAAGTTTGCTGATTTAAACTCTAGTGATGCAGCTAAAAAACAAGAATCTTTAGTAAAAGAGCTTGTGAAGTTCAAAGTTTCCATGGACCCTGCTGTTATTAGCAACGCAGGTGGGATTGCTGGTTTGAGAAGAGATTTGAGAATCGTTTCTCGTAAAAAAACACAAGCATCTGCTAAATAATTGAGGTATAAACATGGAAAACAACAATAAAATTACAAAGAATCCAATTAGAGGTCGTGTAGTAGCGATTTCTAAAGATACAAAGACTGTTAAGGTAGAAGTGCCTCGTATTGTTCCAAACAAAACATATGGCAAACGCCTTCACCTCCATACATCTTTGTTCGCAGACACCTTTGGTGTTGCAAATATAGCAGTAGGAAAAGATGTAGATATTCTTCCTTGCCGCCGTATTTCAAAAAATAAGTCTTGGAAAGTAGTTTCTGTTGTTGCTCACTAATTCAAAAAGTAAGCAACGCAGTTAAATAGTTTCTTTTCTCTTTCTCATTTAATGGGGTGTATCGTGATTCAGCCAGAATCAATCCTGGTAGCAGCCGACAATAGCGGTGCGCGCACTCTTAACGTCATTCGAGTAATGGGCGGTTCTTTCCGTCGTTATGCTCGTGTAGGCGATTTGATTGTCGTTTCCGTAAGAGATGCTGTGCCTGGTGGGCGTGTTAAAAAAGGTGAAGTACATAAAGCAATTGTAGTTCGCTGTAAGAAAGAAGTTTCGAGAACAGACGGTTCTCGTATACGTTTTGATGAAAATGCTGCTGTTCTTGTAAAAATTGTCAAAAATGAAAAAGAGCCAGTTGGAACTCGTATCTTCGGACCAATTGCTCGTGAATTAAGACAACGTAATTGTGGCAAGATTATCAGCTTGGCTCCGGAGGTTCTATAATCCATGGCAAGCGAAAAAAATCAAGTAGGTAAAAAACCTACTGGTGGAAGAAAAGGCGCTGATTATGGCGCGGTAGTTGTTCGTGGGGAGCACACTAAAGGTGTGAAACCAAGATACATGGCAAAGTTCAGCGACAAAGTTTTACCTGAACTTAAAAAGCTTCATCCAACACAAAATGTTATGGAGCTTCCTAAGATCGTAAAAATCGTTGTTAATACTTGCCAAGGCGAAGCTACTCAAAATATCAAAGCACTTGAAGCTGCAGCTGCAGAGCTCGAAATTATTACTGGTCAAAAAGCCGTAATTACTCGCGCTAAAAAGTCAATTGCAACTTTCAAATTACGTGCAGGAATGCCTATTGGGGCTTCTGTAACGCTTCGTAAAGAACGTATGTTCGAATTCTACGATAAACTCGTTTCTGTTGCACTACCTCGCGTACGTGACTTCCGTGGAGTTTCTTCAAATAGTTTCGATGGACGTGGCAACTACTCTCTTGGTATCCGCGAACAAATCATATTTCCTGAAATTGAAGCGGATAAAGTAGATAAAACTCGTGGTTTGAGTATCACTATTGTTACATCAGCTAAAACTGATGAAGCAGCGCGTGAACTTCTTACTCTCCTCGATATGCCGTTTAGAAAGTAAAGGGGATAGATGTGGCTCGTTTAGCAATGATTAATAAAGCAAATAAAAAAGCCAAGTTTTCTACGCGTCAACACAACCGTTGCAACCAATGCGGTCGTCCACGCGGATACTACAGAGACTTCGGTGTTTGTCGTATTTGCTTACGTAAAAATGCCCTTTCAGGACAAATTCCTGGAATGGTCAAGGCTAGTTGGTGAGGTGAAAAAATATGTACACTACTGATCCAATCGCTGATATGTTAACTCGTATCCGTAATGCTTCAACTGCAGGTTTAAAATATACTACAGTTCCAGCAAGCATTATTAAAATTGAAATTACAAAAATCTTAGAAGCAGAAGGTCTCATTCGTGGGTTCCGTCTCATCAAAGATAATGGTCAAGGCAAGATTAAAATTGCCATGAAATACACTGAAGTTGGACAACCTGTGATTCGTGGTTTAACCCGCGTTTCTAAACCTGGTTGCCGTGTTTATAAAGCCGTTTCGGATCTTCCAAAGATTCGTGGTGGTCTTGGTTTCGCTATACTTACAACTCCAAAAGGTGTTCTTACAAGCAGAACTGCTCGTAAAGAAAACGTTGGTGGAGAAGTATTAGCTTATGTTTGGTAACTTTCGAGGACTTTAGGAGGCTTCTATGTCAAGAGTTGGTAAGCAGCCAATTAAAATTCCTTCGGGAGTAACCGTCAAGCTAAACGGAAATATTCTCGAAGTGAATGGCTCTAAGGGCGTGTTAAAACGTGATACTTTTGGACGCGTTTCAATTGCTCAACAAAATAATGAAGTTGTGGTATCTGCTAATAAAGGCGAACACAGCTCAGCATACTGGGGACTTTACAGAACCCTACTTTCCAACATGATTCAAGGTGTTTCTGCTGGTTTCAGCAAATCTCTTGAAATTCAAGGTACTGGTTACCGCGCTAGCATGGCTGGCAAAGTACTCAACCTAACTGTTGGTTATTCACATCCTGTAAATATTGATCCACCTGTGGGAATCACTTTTGAAGTTGATAAAGCAGGCAAAGTCAACATTACTGGAGTTGATAAAGAATTAGTCGGTCAAGTGGCTGCAAAAGTTCGTTCCGTGCGTCCAGCTGAACCTTACCAAGGTAAAGGTATTCGCTACGCAGGCGAAGTTATTGCAACTAAAGTTGGTAAATCAGCAGGTAAAAAATAAATTTTATCTGCTCATTAAAAGTCGAGTTTTCTGTATGTTAGCAGGAAGCCAGGAGATATTATGTATCGTATAATTAATCGTAGAAAGATCAGGCAATTGCGTAAAATGCGCTTTTGGCGCCGCCGTTCTTCTGATTTAACAAAACCACGCCTTTGTATTTTCAAAAGCAGCCGTCATATTCAAGCTCAACTTATTGATGACAATAAAGGTACTGTTATTGCTAGCGCGAGTTCCGTTGAAACTGAAATTAAATCAACAGGTCTTCGTGGCAAACCAATGGCTGTAAAAGTTGGTGGGCTTATTGCTGAAAGAGCAAAAAAGGCTGGGGTAAGTTCTGTTGTATTTGACAGAAACGGTTTCACATACCATGGGCGTATTCAGGTTCTTGCTGATTCCGCTCGTGAAGCTGGTCTTCAGTTCTAAGAACTTAACTTTATTAAGGAAAAGCAGAAAATGCAAATGAATAAAGAAGAACAGAAAAAAGATCGTTTTGAAGATCGTGTAGTCAGCGTTTCCCGTGTTTCTAAAACTGTAAAAGGTGGTAGACGCATGAGCTTCTCCGCACTTGTTGTTGTCGGAGATCGTCAAGGTACTGTTGGATACGGACTTGGCAAAGCTGCTGAAGTTCCTGAAGCAGTTAGAAAAGCTGTTGCACAAGCAAAAAAATCACTCATCACTGTTCCGATGGAAAAACAAACTATTCCATTTGTGGTGAATGCTAAATTTGGCGCAAGCCAGTTACTTCTAAGCCCAGCTTCAGAAGGTAGTGGTATTGTTGCTGGTAGCTCCGTGCGTGCAGTTGCAGAACTTGCAGGCATTCCAAACATCATGGCAAAAATTCAAGGTAGTAGAAATCCTCATAACGTTGTGAAAGCAGCATTTAAAGGATTAAAACAACTCTCCACTACTGAAGAATATTTAAAAGCGCGTAAATAAAGGGGAAATATAAAATGCAATCAATTCATACCCCAAAAATTAAAGTGACATTACTACGTAGCTTTGCTGGTCGTAGTGAATCACAGCGTAGAACCCTAGTTTCACTTGGTCTTTCTAAAATAGGTTCTTCACGGGTATTACCCAATGTGAACCCAATTCTTGGCCAGGTCAATAAGGTAATTCAATTTATCAAAGTTGAACCAGCTGAGTAAGGAGTATTAAAGTGAAAATTGAAGAACTTCGCCCTAATCCGGGTGCAAGAAAAGATAGACGTCGTCTTGGTAGAGGTCCTGGAAGTGGACTCGGTAAAACTGGTGGTCGTGGTGGAAAAGGCCAAACTGCTCGTTCTGGTTCTAGCATTCGCCCTGGTTTTGAAGGTGGACAAACTCCGCTTTATCGCCGTATCCCTAAACGTGGATTTAAAAATGCATGTGCTATTCCAGTAGAAGCTTTAAACCTTAAAGATTCAACACCTTATATTGAAAATGGAATTTTAGATGGCTCTAGCTTCGTAGCTAAAGGCTTTGCTAAATTGCTATCAATGGGTGAAGTACCTGCAGAGCTTAAAACAGTGAAAAACTTTGTTATGTCTTCTGGGGCGCGTGAAAAGTTGCTCGCAAAAGGCGTAACCATCGAGGAGTAATCAGAGAATGCCTCAGGGAAGTGGCTGGACAGAAAATGTCCTTGTAAAGCGTTTGTTGTTTACATTGTTAGCACTTCTCGTTTTCCGCATTGGAGTGCATATCCCTATTCCTGGAATTGATGCAAAAGAGCTTGCTCTTTTTGCAAGTCAGCAGGGAGCTGGGCTTTTAAAGATATTTAATATGTTTTCAGGCGGAGCGTTAAGTCACTTCTCCATTTTTAGTCTTGCTGTTATGCCTTACATATCTGCAAGTATTATCATTCAGCTGATGACTGTCGTTGTTCCTGCTTTGGAGCAAATGCAAAAAGAAGGTGGCGTTGGAAGACAAAAAATCACCCGCATTACAAGGAGTCTTTCTGTTCTTCTTGCTCTTGTGCAAGCTTATCTGCTTTCAGCAGGACTTGAGGCTTCCAGAGGACCTGATGGTGGAATGATTGTTTTGGATCCAGGGCTATCATTTAGAATTATGGCTTGTATTTTAATGGCTGCCGGCAGTTGCTTCGTGATGTGGCTAGGTGAACAAATCACCGACAAAGGTATTGGAAACGGAATTAGTTTGCTTATCTTTGCTGGAATTGTTGCTTATTTACCTTCCTCTGCAAATACAATTGTAGAAATGGTTAAACAAAACAGCGGTGCTTTATTGGGAGCTATTGGAATTGTAGCTTTTGCTTTATTCCTTGTTTTTGCAGTTACGTTTTTTGAACAAAGTTATAGAAAAATTCCAATTCATTATGCAAAAAGACTCGTTGGAAAAAGAGTTATGTCAGCTCAGGCTACACACTTACCTTTAAAGGTAAATATGGCCGGAATCATGGCTGCTATTTTTGCTTCGACTATTCTTGCAGTTCCTGCAACATTTCTCAGTTTTGGAAATGCGGCTGGTAATGTATGGTTAGCAGATTTTTTACCAGGTCACTGGCTCTATAACGCTGTATTCGTTGTTCTTGGGATGTTCTTTTCCTTTTTCTATGCATCTATTGTCTTTAAATCAGATGATGTCGCAGAAAATTTGAAAAAACAAAATGCCTATATTCCTGGAATACGTCCAGGCAGTGAAACAGCGGAAGCGTTAGACACAGTTGTAACTCGTCTTACCTTTGCTGGTGCGATTTACATGAATCTCATTGTTGTAGTGCCTTCTTTAGTAGGCGGTACTTTTTCTCAGCAAATGACGTTTGGTGGAACATCACTTTTAATTGTAGTTGGCGTTGCTTTAGAAGCTATTAGGCAAGTTAGAGCACAATTAGCTACACAAAAATATGATCATCTTATATTTCCATCCCAAACACATCCAAGAGAAACGACTAGCAATGATACAAGGCTATGAAGCAGGGTTATAAATGAAGGTAATCATTTTTTTAGGCCCTCCGGGCGTTGGCAAAGGAACTCAATGTTCCTTACTCAGTTCGCGTCTTGGAGTTAAGCATATCTCGACTGGCGCAATTATTCGTCAGGAAATTGCTTCTGAATCATCTCTTGGCATCAAAGTTAAGGGCATAGTTGAGTCAGGACATTTGGTTGATGACAAATCAATTTTTGAATGTCTTGAAAGTGCTCTTCATCAGATGAACCTGAAACAAAATGATGTCATTTTGCTTGATGGTATTCCAAGAAATCTTTCACAGGCAAAAGAATTTGATGTTCTTATTGGTAAGTTTTCTAGCAAAGTCGATCTAGTTCTTTCTCTATCAGCAGATCTAGATCAATTAATAGAAAGATTTGAAAAGAGATGGACTTGTTCCTCTTGTGGAAAGATTGAGTCGCTTTCTCCGCAAACAGATATTTCTAAATTTGTCTGTACCAGTTGTGAAAAAGTTGGCACAATGTTTCGCCGCAAAGATGATGAACCAGAAACTGTTAAAAAACGTTTTACAGTTTATCAACAAGAAACGCAGCCTTTAATTTCTTTTTATGCTGATAGGAATAATTTATGCGTTGTTGATGGGTTACAACACCCCGAGATCGTTTATGCTGAAATTGTATCAATTTTATTAAGAAAGTAAAGATTGAACTTGATTTAAGCAGCGGATTGGGATACCCAATAACACTCTTTGTTCTCATTGGAGTATGAACGTAAATGGCTGAATATGATAATAAACCTAAAAAGGCGAAGTTTGACGAAGAAGACAATGCCAAAAGGGTTGAGTTGGATGATGATGACAAACCTAGAAAGGTTGAATTGGAAGGTATCGTTGCTGAAAAGTTACCTAACAATTTGTTTATAGTAGAACTCGACAATAGTCTCAAGGTTTTAGCTCATGTATCAGGTCGCATGAAAATGAATTGTATCAATATTTTACCTAGCGATAGAGTAAAAGTTGAACTAAATCCAAATGATAAGACGAAAGATGGTCGGTTTAGAGCTAAAATTGTTTTTAGATCTAAATAAAAGTTTTGTGAGTTTTTACTAGGAGTTTTTACTAATGAAGGTTAGAGCTAGTGTAAAGCCAATTTGCGACAAATGTAAAGTGATTCGTAGAGTTGGTGTAGTTAGAGTTATTTGTGAAAATAAAAAACACAAGCAGCGTCAAGGTTAATTAATTTCGGAGGTTAGTTGTGGCAAGAATTGCGGGCGTTGACATTCCGCGTAACAAGCGTATCGAAATTTCGCTTACGTATATACATGGTCTTGGTCGTAAATCCTCTCAAAAGATTCTGGATCAATTGTCTATTAATAGAGACACTCGCACCCAAGATCTCAGCGACGATCAGATTAACGCCATAAGAAAACTTATTGATACAAACCACACAGTAGAAGGTGATTTGCGTCGTCTTGTTCAGTCCAACATTAAGCGTTTAATGGACTTAGGTTGTTATCGTGGTCTTCGTCACCGTAAGGGATTACCTGCTCGTGGGCAAAGAACAAAAACAAATGCGCGTACACGTAAGGGTCCTAAGAAGACAGTTGCGAACAAGAAGAAGTAACTTCTAAGGTGTGAGGTATTTTGATAATGAATAAGGTAGTATCAAAGAAAAAGCGTGTAAAACGCAATGTTCCAACCGGTATAGCAACCATTTCAGCAAGTTTCAATAATACTATTGTTACTTTCGCTGATGCAAATGGTGATGTTATCACTTGGTCTAGTGCTGGTAGCAAGGGCTTCAAAGGCTCTCGTCGTAGCACTCCGTTTGCAGCACAGGTTGCTGCAGAAGACGCTGCTCGTAAAGCTATTGATTGTGGTATGAAAAGTTGTTCAGTAATAGTAACTGGTCCTGGTTCTGGAAGAGAATCAGCTGTACGTGCTATTTCTGCAACTGGAATCAAAGTTACGCTTATCAAAGACGCAACTCCAGTTCCACACAATGGATGCAGACCACCAAAACGTCGTAGAGTATAATAGGCTTTTTAAGTCTATGAATTTGACTCAAGAGTTGTTTAAAAAACGCTTAGAGATTATTTTTGATCTCTAAGTCTTTAAATTCTTGATTCAATATTTTTGGCAGATTAGGGTGTCTCATTCTTACTGAACTTTTAAAAAGGTTCTAGTTTATTTTGACAGTACTTTTAAGCTAATGGATAAGGCAGTCAAACTTTTAACACAAGAGATAAATTGGTGTTATTAGTTTAATGCTTTATCGTTTTCTCTTGGTAAATGTTAAAAATAGTGTTACAAGGCAGCTTGTAACACTCATTCGTGTTTGTTTAATGTAACTTATTTAATAATTCCTAAGTCTTACGTTAAATACATGAATGTTGAGCCTTTATAAAAATAAAAGCTCATAAGGTACTTTGGGGCAAAATAAGAAACGGAAAAGTTGACGGAGTCAATAATGCAGAGCAACTGGAAGGCGCTGTTAAAGCCGCAGTTTATTGAAAAAGAAGAAATTTCTTCTGCTTTTGGGAGATTTATAGCTAAGCCTCTTGAGCGTGGTTTTGGTACTACGTTAGGTAACGCATTGCGTCGTGTTTTGCTTTCTTCTCTTCAAGGTGCTGCTGTTGTAGGTTTGCGCATTGAAGGAGTAGAGCATGAGTTTTCGACAGTTCCTGACGTTTCAGAAGATGTTACAGAGATTGTTTTAAACTTAAAAGCTTTAGACGTTTGGCTCGATACAGAGGGTGAAAAAACCGCTGTTATCGACGTTGTGGGTCCTAAAGTTGTCAGAGGTTCCGATATCATCTCAGACGGCTCTCTGCGTGTATTAAATCCAGATCACATTATATGCACTGTAGGTGCAGGCGGAAGATTTAAAGCAGAAATCACTGTTCGAACTGGTAAAGGTTATCTGACAAGTGACGCTGTAAAAGAAGGCCTACCACTCAGTGTTATACCAATTGACGCTGTCTTTTCACCTGTGAAAAGAGTTAGCTTCAGTGTATCTGATACTCGTATTGGTCAGCGCTCTGATTATAACAAACTTATCTTAGAAATCAGTACGAATGGTGCTGTTACTTCTGAAGACGCTTTGGCTTATGCAGCTAAAATCCTTAAAGATCAGCTTTCTATCTTCATCAATTTCCAAGAGGCTGACGATGAAGTTCAAGTAGTTGATTCTATTCAAGTGGATGCGCGTTTGAATGAGAATCTTTATAAGTCGGTTGACGAACTTGAACTTTCTGTGAGAGCTGCTAATTGTCTTGAAAATGCAGGCATTCGTTATATAGGCGAGCTTGTTATTAGGACAGAAGCTGAAATGCTTAAAACTAAAAATTTTGGTCGTAAGACATTGAACGAAATTAAAGACCTCCTTGCTGAAATGGGACTCCATCTTGGCATGAAGATAGAGGGATTTGACCCTACTAAACTAAGGGATAGAATTTAGTCTGATTAAGGATGGAAGAAAATGAGACATCGTTTAGCACATAGAAAATTAAACAGAGATTCAGCTGCACGTAAGGCACTTCTTCGTGGATTGGCAACTCAATTAATTGAGCACGGCACAGTTGTTACAACTCTTGAAAGAGCAAAAGAACTAAGAAAAGTTGTAGAACCTCTAGTTGCTTTAGCACGTATTGACAGCGTAAATACTCGTAGAGCAGCTGCTTCTACGCTTTATAGTAAAAAAAGCGTTGGAGACCTTTTTTCTCGTGTAGCTCCTGCTAATGCACAAAGAAATGGTGGATATACTCGTATTCTAAGACTTGGTTTCCGCCCTGGAGATCATGCACGTAGAGCGATTATTGAATTTGTTGAACCAAATGCAGTAAAAGCAGCTGAAACAGCAGCTCCCGCAGCAAACTAATTCACTTCTACAATAAACTTTGTAATCAAAAACGGTAGGGAACTATATTTCTCTACCGTTTTTTATATTTAGGAAAAAAAATGACCAATTTGCCACAATGCCCTCAATGTAATTCTAATTACACATATGAAGATGGAGCTATATTAATCTGTCCAGAATGTGGAAATGAATGGCCAAAACTTTCAACCTTGAGCGAAAATACAGAAGATACAAATATAATCCGTGATGCACATGGAAATATTCTTCAAGATGGTGATTTTGTCTCCGTTATAAAAGATTTAAAAGTAAAAGGTTCATCTTCTTCAGTTAAAGTTGGGACAAAAGTTAAAATTATAAGACTTGTTCATGAAGGAGACCATAATATTGATTGTAAAATTGATGGATTTGGTTCAATGCAGTTAAAATCTGAATTTGTGAAAAAAATTACAAATTAAAATTATTTTCTTTTATTGACATCTATCTCTCACCGCTTTTATTTGATGATTATAAAAAACAGTAATCCCTCATCTCATTTATTTCATCATTCCAATAATTAATAAAGTAATAAATACATTTATTTTATAGGAAAATAGTTATTAAATCCTCTTTCAAAAACAGTTTTTAAATTTTTTACGCAATTAATATTTCAGATTTTTTTATTAAAAGTATTAAGTTTTATACTATCTATCCGATTCACAACTGTCTTAACTTCTGAGAAAGATATGATACTTAAATTCTGAGAAAGATATGATACTTAAAAAGAGTTTAGTACTTAAATTTTTGTTTAAAACTCCTAGTCAAACTAACTCTATTTTAATTGCAATTTCTATTGTTGCTCTTGCATTTATCATCCAATGGTATTTTTATAATACATTTCGAACTACTATTTTTATTGCTTTTTATCCTGCAGTATTTTTTGCATCTTTGATAACAGGAGATTATTTAGCAGGACTGATTGCTACAATATTATCTATAGTTTTGGCTATATTTGGATTTGCTCCTGAACTTGTTTTCCCAAAACCAAATGATATTCAGCATACAAGTTGGGCTTCTATTATTTTTTTCTTTGTAATGGGTAATATATTTAGCTATGTGCAATCTGATTGTAGAAAAATTGCTGCTAAAGCTCTACAACAAGAACGAGAAATAAGAACTATTCTTGATGAATCTGCCATAGTAACTGTCACAGACTGTGACGGAAAAATTACGTTTGTAAATGACAAATATTGTGAACTTACAGGTTATAGTAAAGAAGAATTAATTGGCAATACTCATAAAATTGTAAGTTCATCATTCCATACTTCATCTTTCTATACTGAATTATGGAAAACAATTAGTGAAGGAAAAGTTTGGCGGGGTGAAATTTGCAATAAGAAAAAAAATGGTGATATTTACTATGAATATAATACGATAACACCAATTCAAGATGCAAAAGGGAATATTATTAAATTTATTGCTATGCGTCTTGATATAACTGAGAAAAAAATTCGTGAAAAAGAATTAATCGAAAAATCAAAACTGACAGCTCTTTTAGACATGGCCAATGGAATGGCGCATGAAATAAAAAACCCTCTACAAATCATCATTGGCATAATTTCCTCAATACTATCTAGAAGTAATGAATTAAATCTTTCTATTCACAGAAAAAGCTGTGAGGATATTATGAAATCAAGTCGAAGAATATCAGAAATAATAAGTACGCTAGAAGAATTTTCTAATGAATCTGATATAAAAATCTTCAAAGATGTTGAATTAAAAGAAATAATACATTCCACATTAAACTTATGTTATGAAAATTTTAAAGCCAGTGAAATTAATCTTAATGTTATGTCAATTCCTCAAGTTTCATTAAGATGTCAGTATAATAGAATTATTCAAGCTTTATGGCAATTATTAAGCAATTCTAGAGACGCAATTTTACCGTTACGAGAAAGATGGATTAACATTGATTTTTCATTAGGAGAAAATGATTTTAAGATTATTATTTCTGATTCAGGAAAAAATATTCCAAAAGAAATTTCAGATAAAATGAAAACTCCTTTTTTCACAACTAAATCAGAAAAAAAACATTTAGGGTTAGGTCTTTCTGTAGCAGATAGTATTTTAAGGAATCATGGAGGAAAGATTGAAATTGATACTTACTCTGACACAACTAAAATAATATTAGTTTTTCCTATTATTCTTATAACTTTTCAATTTGAATAATTTACAAATAAATAAAAATTTTTTCTTTTATTTAAGTATTTTCAATCCTTAATTTTTATCAATATTTTCATTTTGTTATGTTATCACTCTTTCATCTAATTTATTCAGTATGTTTGCAGTTTGAGAAGATAAGAAAAATAATATTTATATCGCTTGCAATATAATCTATAACGATGTATTATGAATCCAGGAGGTTTCTTGTGACCCTAGAATTAGACAAACAGCTTTGTTTTTTGGTGTATTCCACTTCTCTTGCTTTTAATAAAGTCTATTACAAGCTACTGAAAGAGTTAGGAATTACATATCCCCAATATCTGGTCATGCTCTTGTTGTGGGAAAAGCAACCGCAAACTGTTTCCATGCTCTGTTCTAGTTTATTTTTAGAAACAAGCACAGTTACACCTCTTTTAAAACGGTTAGAAGCTCTTAATTTAATTGAAAGGAGACGAGAAAAAACAGATGAAAGGCAAGTCAACATTTCATTAACTGAAGCTGGAAAAAAGCTTGAAAGCAAAGCAAAATTGATACCTCAATTGCTAGAAAACTCAAGCAATCTATCAAGCAGTGAAATGCAGCAAGTCATGAAAGGCTTGATAAAACTGAGAACAGCTTTGAATGTAAGTAATTTTTAAGATTCAATTTTTTTAATTTTTATATCGTTCAAGATATAATATAACACGATTTAAAGGAGACATTTTTATGTTAGATAAAGTACTATATAGTGCAAGCGCTAAAGCAACTGGCGGAAGAGACGGAAAAGCCGAAACTCTAGACGGTAAAGTAAAGTTAAATCTTTCAGTTCCAAAAGAACTTGGTGGTGATGGCGGAGCAGGATCAAATCCAGAACAATTGTTTGCAATGGGATACAGCGCTTGCTTTTTAGGTGCAATGCGGCATGTGGCTGGAGCTGAAAAAGTTCAGCTCCCAGCAGACACCAGCATTGAAGGAAATGTGGGAATAGGTCCAATTCCTAATGGATTTGGAATTGAAGTTGAATTAAAAATTCATGTCCCAAATATGGATAAAAGCAAAGTAAAAGAAATTGTTGATAAAGCGCATATCGTTTGTCCCTATTCAAATGCTACGCGCAATAATATCCAAGTTAAATTAACAGTAATTTAATTCCTGTTAATTTAACTTTATCAAATGAATTTATAAATTTTTTTGTTCTAAATTATTTAATAAGTTCAATAAACTTCCAGCAACTTCTTGTACCGTTTCTTTACTGATCCAGTCAGGTAAATTCTCTTTTTCTGTTGGAGGCGAAATTTTAAACTCCAATAAATTAACAGATTCTGCTGGATCATGATTTAAATGGTACATTTCCCATTCATCTTTTTCTACACCAGATGGATCAAAATATCTTACCAATTTGTATTCCTCAGTTCTAACGCAACGGACATGGTTCGGTTGTTTTACCGCTCCAGGTTCTAATTCACTTACGAATTTTCCGGGAAATGTCCCTTTCCGCACTGCTTCTACAGCCGCTTTATAAACGTTATAATCTTCCAATTTTAAGCTTTCATAGGCTTGCCATGAACTTGATAATGGAGCCGTAATTTCATCATCAGTGATAAAAAGAATTCCTCGTCTTTTAGATCCATCTTTCTCTTTTACAATGCCATCATGTTGATGATTTAAAATAATTGAAGAAAGATCAATTCCTGGTAGTGGTGGATTTGGACGATTTTTTAAAGCAGTCTGTGCAATTTCTTCTCTTTTTGCTTCTGAAATACCTGCCAATCCTAAAATAGTAGGTAAAATATCTATGTGGCTTGTTAATGAATGCACTTCTCGCATACCATTTTCACGCAAAGATGATGCTTGTATTGAAGGAGGAAGCTTTATTACTGCGGGAACATGAATTACTTCATCATAAGCAGAATGCCATTTTTCCATCATCATATGATGCGCTGCCCCATATTCACCATGATCAGTAACAAAAATAACAATTGTATTATCTGCCTGACCTGTTTCTTCCAATGTCTGTAAAACTTTATTGATTTGCACATCCATTAAGCTATGCAAGTAAGCATAAAACTGAATAAATTTTGCTGAAACTTCTTCTTTATTTTCTGTCAAAGCAAATGGAATTGAACTTCTTAAAGCAACATTAACGGCATAATTAAGAATATTTTCTTGAGAAATTGTCCCAGCGGCAGCAACACTTTTTGCTTCATTTAATCCCATTTTTGCACTTAAAGCTAAACCCATTTTGTAAGCATAATCTTTCTGACAAGATGGTTTATCATCTAAGGATTCTAAAAGAGTAGGTACTAAATTTGAATTTGCCTGCGGAAATCCAAATTCATTAAGCTCTACTTGCATACTTCCAGCTAAAGGAACTAACGAACGTTGTCCTTGTTTTGGTACATCCAATGGCCCTAATGGCGACTGGGAACTATTTACATTTGGATTTGTACTTGGAAGAGCTCGTGCGGTTACTGCAGGATAAGTTGCAATATCATGCGGATTAACAAACGAAACAACCGCAAACCATGGAGCGGTTTTTGCAGGATTTGGCACTTCTCCTAAAGGATCATTCTCCTCTTGCATAGAAACAGAAATACCATATGGCGCGCCTAATGCTTCTCTTTGCAGAAAATTGCATGCGCTACTCGCAAAAATGGGGTCACGGTAAATTCCTAAATTATTCATTAAAGAACCATGTGGCTCTGGATACGAAAGTTCCCAATTACTGAAACCAAATTCTTTTAAAGAGGTAACAGAGGGATGAGAAATATGCCACTTACCAAAATAATGTGTTCTGTAACCTGCTGACTGCATCCAGTTACCTAAAGTAGGGATACCGTTTTTTGTTAACCACGGAAATTGAAATGCATCACCACTTTTAAAAATTCCATCAGTTTGAGTTAAACCTGTTCTCGTTCCATATTGTCCAGTAAACAGTGCAGAGCGGCTCGGGACACAAGCACTAGATGCAATCATGTGATTTTTTAAAACAACAGCATTTTTTCTTAAATTTAATAATCCTGGGAAAAATTGGAGATATGGATTATCCGACGTTATTTCATCTTGAAATCCTAGAATTGCTTTTAAATGATTATCAAACCCTTCTTGTTGGTTTGTTAATTTTCCTGGGTATCTATATTGATCAGCAATAATTAAAAGAATATTCTTTTGTTTTTCAATAGAACTCATATTTTTTCTCCATTTAAAAATGAATTCAGTTAATAACTAGGTTGCAAATTCGTTCAGGAAAAATCAAAGAAAATTAACACTTAAGTAATAATTATTCAAGATAATTGAATTTATATTATCTATTAATTTATTTTTCATTTTTAAGAAAAAATACTTTTTAATTTTATTCTTTGTATAATTTGAATAATTTATTTATTAAAAATTAAGAAAATAATATAAATCATAAAATAAATTGATGTATTTATTTTTTTAAAGTATTTTAAAATTTTGTTGCTTATATTAATTAGTTTCTCCCTTGGAAGAAAAACTAATTAATATAAATTTTACTTCAAAAAGTTTTAAAATCTTTTTCAATAAAAGGATAAATTTATGTTTCAAATGCAAAAATTAGAACGTGTTTGCAAAATAGTATTTGTGTCTATGTTTTCATTCTATATGAGCATTGTAGCATTAAACAATATTCTAGACTTCAACTCAAATTATGAATTTGTCAAACATGTATTGCTTATGGATACCACTTTTAAAAACAACCAACTTTTAGGCAGATCGATTTCATCACCTGAAATTCATTTAATTTTCTATGTTTCGTTAATCACCTATGAAATACTTACTGCTATTTTAGGTTGGATAGGAACTTATTTTATGCTTAAAAACTTTAATAAAAGTATTAAACTATTTCACAATTCAAAAAAATTCGCACTAATAGGATTAATGTTAAATCTTATTATGTGCTTCTTTGCTTTTAACACCATCGGCGGTGAATGGTTTTTAATGTGGCAATCTCCACAATGGAACGGAGTAACAGTAGCACGATCTATGTTCGTTGTTATTTTTATTATTTTTATATATATCTTCAAAAAAGAAGAAGAAATAAGCTAATTTTTTAATCCATCTATAAATATTTTTCATACCTTCTAGTGTTACCTAATTTTTAAAAATTGTAATAGAATGGTTGGTATTCTTTTCATGAGAAGGTGTGGAAATGAAAAAATTTAAATTGGGTTTCGTCATTTTAGTTACCACAGTATTAGTTTCTGTAGGTATTTCTTATAGCTGCAAAGAAAATAAAACTTATAATGCTGAAATATTATGGGATACATTTGGTGTTCCTCATATTTTTGCAAAAAATAATTCATCTGCTTTTTATGCTTTTGGTTATGCACAAATGCATAGTCATGGCAACCAACTGCTTAAACTTTTTGCCCAGCAGCGAGGGAAACTTACAGAATATTTTGGAGAAAATTACGAACAAAAAGATGTACTAACTCATCAGCTAGGAATCCCTGTTCTGGCTGAAAATTGGTATGCCGATCAAACACCTGAATTTAAAACCCTTTTAACAGCATTTGTAACTGGCTTAAATGATTATGCACAAAAAAACAGCTCCGAATTATTCCCAGAAGCCAAAGATATTTTACCGATTAAAGAAAAAGATATTCTAGGATTAAGTATTCAAACAATGAGTCATTTTTTACTTGCTAACACAAGTCAGTGCAGTAAAATTTTATTTGGCCAAACTGCACAAAAGCAAAAGAAACAAGGTTCAAATGCTTGGCTTATTTCTCCACAATTTACTTCAACTAAAAATACCATGCTCCTTGCTAATCCACATTTATCTTGGTTTTATGACAATAGTTTAGATTCTTCAGCTGCTGAACAGGTTTTTTATGAAGCACATATAAAAACTCCGGACATTGATAATTATGGTGTAACTTTAATGGGCTTTCCCATTTTAGCAATTGCATTTAACAAAAATCTTGCATGGACTCATACAGTTAATACAATTAAAGGCTGCGATGTTTTTCAATTAAAAAAAGATGCTTCGGACGAAAATTATGTAGTAGATAATGAAATTAAAAAGTTTGACACTAAAACTGTAACTTTAAAAATCAAATCAACTAATGGACAATTTATACAAAAAAATATTTCAATTAAAAATTCAATATATGGTCCTACTTTTCAAATAAATGACCAGTTTTATGCTGTTCAATATGCAGCTTTTCAACTATTTCCCAGAAAATATTTTTTAACCCAATGGTGGGAAATGAATTTAGCAAAAAATTTAACCGAATTTTCAAGTTCTCTAAAGCAAATGGAATTGCCCATGTTCAATGTTTTTTATGCCGATAAAAATGAAAATATTTTATTTTTTGATGCAGGTATTGTTCCTAAAAAAGAAGCATATAGCACCGATTCCGACACTATTTTTCCTGGAGATACTACTAAAACAATTTGGCAAAACTTTTATTCTTATACTGAGCGTCCAAAATTGTTAAATCCTGAAAATGGATGGATTCAAAATGCAAATAGTGATCCCTGGTTTACTGCTTTTACAGAAAACAAAAATGTTATTCAAAAAAGTAACTATGCAATTGGAATTACTGTTGGAGAGCAAACAATGTCTTTGCGCGATCAAAGATCAGCAAAACTGCTTTCGCAGAAAAAAATTGCCAGTTTAAGTGACCTTATTGATCGGAAATACAATCCAGAAGTAGAATTAGCTTCGCGTGTTCTTTCTGATTTAATTGAATTAGCTGCAAAATCAAAAGATAGTGATGTCATAAAAGCAGGAGAAATATTAACGCAATGGGATAAAACTACAAATGAAAATAGTATTGGAGCAAATTTATTTCTTAAATGGTTCGACATATATTCAAGTCGCAATGAATCTTTATTAAATGCGAAAATTTTTAAAAATATCTGGGATCCAAAATTGCCATTAACTACACCGAACGGCATAGCTTCACCTATTGAAGCCATCGCCGCATTAAAGGAAGCGACAAAACAAATTATAAATACAACTGGAAAAATAGATGTCCCATGGGGAAATTTAAATAGAATGTTAATTAAAAACACAAATTATAATTTTCCAGCCAATGGCGGCCCTGGTGATCCTTATGGAATTTTCCGTGTTTTAACTCCTTGTCCTGATACTAAATCTTCACATAACGTTACCTGTCATGGAGATAGTTACATAGCAGCTGTTGAGTTTTCGGAACCAATGAAGGCAAAGGTTTTGTTAACTTATGGAAATTCTTCGCAACCAAATTCAAAGCACCGAGGAGATCAATTACCACTTACCAGCAAGAAACAATTACGAGATGCTCTACTAACAAGAGAAGAAATTGAAATGTCTATGGAAGGCTACGATATTTTAGATCATAAATAAAAAATGTTATTATTAATATTATTTAACTCATAAATATGAATATTATTATTTTATTTAGAGCATAAAAAAAGAGAATGCTGAGTTTCAACATTCTCTTTTGTTTTTTCAACCTATAAATTAGTTCTTTATGTAAGTTATTTTTAAAATCCAAACATAAATTACTCTGGTTACTTTAATTAACCATTCATACTATTTAGGAACTCATCATTAGTTTCACAGCGTTCGAGTCTTTGTAGTAAAAACTCCATCGATTCAATAGGCGACATTGGGTGCAATACTTTGCGAAGAACCCAAAGGCGATTAAGCGTTTCTCTGCCAAGAAGCAAGTCTTCACGGCGAGTTGCACTTTTATTGATGTCAATTGCAGGGAATACACGGCGTTCAGCAAGACGGCGATCAAGCACAAGCTCCATGTTACCAGTACCTTTAAATTCTTCAAAGATAACTTCGTCCATACGGCTGCCTGTATCAATTAAAGCAGTTGCAATAATAGTAAGGCTTCCACCTTCTTCCACATTTCGCGCTGCACCAAAAAAGCGTTTTGGTTTGTGTAACGCATTGGCATCCACACCACCTGTTAGAATTTTACCGCTTGGTGGTACAACACTATTGTAAGCACGAGCGAGACGCGTAATGGAATCGAGTAAGATAACAACATCTTTTTTATGCTCAACAAGACGTTTTGCTTTTTCAATTACCATTTCTGCAACTTGCACATGGCGTTGAGCTGGTTCATCAAACGTTGAACTGACAACTTCTCCACGCACAGAACGTTCCATATCTGTTACTTCTTCCGGACGCTCATCTATAAGTAACACTATTAAAACAGCTTCAGGATGATTTTGCGCAATAGAATTTGCAATATTTTGGAGTAAAATAGTTTTCCCTGTTTTTGGAGGAGCAACAATGAGTGCACGTTGTCCTTTTCCAATTGGGGCAAATAAATCAATTAAGCGAGTGCTATAAATTTGTGGATCATTTTCAAGTTTAAAGCGAAAATCTGGGTGAATTGTTGTTAAGTTATCAAACAATATTTTTTCGCCAGTAAAATCTGGAGTTTCTCCATTAACTGATTCTACTTTTAATAAAGCAAAGTAACGCTCATTATCTTTTGGTGGACGAATTTGGCCAGAAACAGTATCACCTGTTCTGAGATTAAAACGTCTAATTTGCGACGGAGAAACATAAATATCATCAGGCCCAGGCAGGTAATTATAGTCAGGGGCTCTTAAAAAACCAAAACCATCAGGTAAAGTTTCAAGAACACCTTCAGAATAAACAACCCCATTGCGCACAGCTTGAGCTTCTAAGAGAGCAAAAACAAGATCTTGTTTTCGTAAGTTTGCAGCTCCATCAATACCCATATCTTTTGCCATATGCACAAGATCGCTAATATGTTTTTCTTTCAGTTCTTTTAAATTCATTACAGGAACTTCTGAATTAAATTCAGGTTCTTTTTCATCAGCACCACCAGTTTGCACAGGGCGTGGATTTTCAGGACGTCTACCCATGGAATTTGAACCTTGACGGTTAGGCATACCCATAGAAGGATTTGAATAAGGACGTCCAGAGTTTTGATGACCGCCTTGTTGTGATTGCGGCATTCCACTCGCAGTTCCAGAATTCATAGAGGCTTGCGGAGAACCCATTCTATTTGGCGGCGGTGCGCTCATTCCAAAAGGAGAAGATGGTCTTAAATTGGAATTACTGTTTGACATTGAGCTGTTGGAAGAATTTGAGGACATATTTGAAGGTTCTTTATTTCTTGTAAATACTCTTCTAGAAGGGGTGTAAGTCGAAATACCCTCATTATCACCTTCATTTTGCGTTGAAGATGAATTTTCATTAAATAGCGTACTTTCTTCTGGGGTACGGCGAATATATCTTCTAGTTGAAGTGGAATTATTATTCCGTTTACGAGAGGAAGGAGACTCATTATCGAAGTCATCATTGTTTTTATCATCTACCATGCTGAATGATTCCAAAGAAAAAAGTTGAAGGAATAAATAAAAGAAGGGATTTTTGGCCGGTTGTGCCATATAAAAATCGGAAGCTTGTGAAAGCAACCCCTTTTATAACAGGGGTTGAATTTCTTGTCAACAAATCGCAGCAAAAGAAAATTCTTTCTATTGCCATTCGCTTTGAGTTTTAGAAAAAACTTCTTTAATAACACTTATCGCAAAGTTTAAACTGTCCTCTTTCATTACTAACGGAGGGGCAAAACGAATAGTGACATCGTGGGTTTCCTTTGCAAGCAAACCTCTGGCCTGCAACAGTTCACTAAAAAATCGTCCATGACCTGCATTTGGGTGTATTTCAATTGCATTTAATAAGCCTTTTCCACGCACATCTTTTACTACATGCTTAGGCAAATCAGCTAAACTTTCACGAAATTTCTTTCCTAGTTCAAAAGCCCGTTCTGATAACTTTTCTTCTTGAATTATTTTTAAAGCTGTCCTTGATAAGGCACAAGCCAAAGAATTTCCACCAAATGTCGAACCGTGATCCCCTGGTTTTAATAAGTCCATAACAGAATTATAACCAACTACTGCAGATATTGGATAATAAGAGCCGCCTAAAGCTTTCCCTAAAATAAGTAAATCTGGTTGGCAATTTTCATATAAATGAGCGAAAAGTTTTCCTGTTCTACCTAATCCGGTTTGTATTTCATCAGCTATACAAAGAATATTATGCTTTTTACAGATGGCGCTTATTTTTTCTAAATATCCTACCGGTGGCACAATAATGCCTGCCTCTCCCTGAATAGGTTCAAATAAAAAACCCACCGTATTAGGAGTTATCGCTTTTTCTAGCGCCTCAGCATCTCCATAAGGAATGGAACGAAACCCACCGCAGTAAGGACCAAAATCATCTTTATATTGAGGTTCGCTAGAAAAACTCACTATCGTAGTAGTTCGTCCATGAAAATTATGATCACAAACAATAATTTCAGCCTTGTGTCTCGGCACACCTTTGACCAAATAGCCCCATTTTCTTGCTATTTTAATAGCTGTTTCCACGGCTTCAGCACCTGTATTCATAGGTAATGCTTTGTCCATTTTGCAAAGAGATGTTAACTGTTCTAGCCATGGTCCCATTTGATCATTATGAAAAGCCCGTGAACTTAAAGTTAATTTTTGGCCTTGCGCATGCAGTGTTTCTTGCATTTTTGGATGACAATGTCCTTGGTTTACAGCACTATAAGCACTGAGCATATCTAAATATTTTTTTCCATCAATGTCCCAAACCCATTCCGCTTCTCCTTTTGTAATAACAACTTGTAAGGGATGATAATTATGCGCTCCATATTTATCAGCCAAATCAATGTTTTTTTTTGCATCTGAAGTGAGATATTGGTTTGTCATTTGCACACCTTTAAATTAAGAAGGTTCTTAGAAGAATAAAAAATACTCTTTGATAGGTATAACTTTATTTTTACAGCTAGCCAACCATTAGGATTTAAAAATGACTTCAGGAACTCTGCCAACACAACAAAATAATTTTTGTTGGATTCATCTAAATAATATAAAAACGTTTCTTTATTTAGGTGCAAATGAATTTGAAGAAAAAATTGGCCAAAATATTACAATAAATCTTTCCTTAAAAATAAAGTATGAACATACTCAAGATAAACTAGAAAATACTGTTGACTACGGTTTAGTTTGTGAGTTTATTATTCAACAAATTGAAAAGTTAAACAAAGTTAAATTATTAGAATATTTATGTGAACAACTGTTAAATGGCATTGAAAATAACTTTCCTAATATTTTAGCTGCAAAAATTTCTATTGAAAAGGGTTATGTTCCTTTAAAAAATTTTACAGGTCATGTTATTATTGAAGCTGAAAAACAGTTTTCTATACAGAAATATTTGTAATCAAAAAAATTATTTGATAAATTATACAATAATTAAATAGTATTTTAAGTTCAAATATTTTAAAGAGGACAATATGGATCTCGTTGGCGAAAGAAAACTAAGAGATTTTTGGTATCCTGTTGCTCCAAGTGATAAGATTTCAGCTACTCCGTTACCTTTTACTTTACTAAATCAAAAAATAGTTCTTTGGCGAAATTCTGAAAATAATATTTGTGCAATTCAAGATAAATGTAGTCACAGAGGGGCTGAATTATCAAAAGGAACAGTTTGTAATGGCAATATTGTTTGTCCATACCATTCTTGGGAATTTAATTTAGAAGGGCAGTGTGTAAATGTTCCTCAATCAAAACTAGCTCACATACCTAAATCATTTAAGGTTCCAAGCTATCATTGCGCAGAAAAATATGGCCATGTTTGGGTATGCCTTGGAAATCCAATAATTGATATACCAGATATTCCTGAGACTAATCAAACAGAATATAGAACCTTTCCCTGTTTTTGGGAAACATGGAATACATCTAGTATGCGGGTAGTTGAAAACGAACTAGATATGGCCCACTTTGCTTCTGTCCACAAAGGAACCTTTGGAAATCCTGCCGTTCCTTTACCGCTAAGTTATGATTTAAAACAATTAAATGATTTTTCTTTACAACTTATTTCTGAACTTGCCGTCAAAGCACCTCCCCAACAAATGAAAAACACAAGAGCTTCAGAAGAATTAACAACAAGATTAATGAAAATAACATGGTATATGCCATTTATTATTCGGTTACATATATCATATCCTAGTGGTTTAGAGCACATAATAATGAACTGTCCAACACCTATAAATAATGAGCAAATTAAAGTTGTTCAATTTTGCTTCCGGAATGATACTGAAAGTGAAGCTTCGATTGAAGATATTTTAAAATTTGAGCGTCTTATCTTAAATGAAGACCGATTTATTTTAGAAACGACCCCACCTTTTGTAAATTTAGACCCCCAATTTGAAAATCATATTCCTACAGATAGAGCTGGTTTATTAATGCGCAAATTATTTCTTAAATATTTAAATAGTTCTCAAATAGAATTAAATGATAGTGATAATTTGGAATATTTACTCAAACCAGAGTCAACAAGTAATCAATCCGAAAAACATTCTACCTCATAAGAATAGGGAACTATTTTAAAATAATGTTTTCTAAATTAATAATTGTTACTTCATCGCCAGCATTTGTAAGCTGTTCTATGACTTTAGAATTATAATAAATAATATTTTTTCTTTGTAATAATGGCACCCAATAGGCCATTTCATGTACATATTTATTTAATTCATTAATTTTTCTGTATTTTTCTTCAAAATTTCCTTCAACTAAAACACTTGAATATAATTCTTCTAATTTTGGATCAAACAAAGGTTTAACAAATTCATCTTCCCCATTTTTTGTCAAACGGGAAAACTTAAATAAGACATCATAAGGATCAATTTGAATAGAAGAAACATCAAAAGGAGTGTTTTCAGCTAAATGCTTTGGCAAAAATTGACTTGTTACAGGGATATAATCCATTTGAAAACCATAAACTCCTAATTGCTTTTTTATTTCTTCCATGAAATCTTTTTTATAACTACGGACAGAATTTCCAGCAGAATAAACTGTAACATTCCACTTCTTTTTTAGTAACTCCTTAGGTACTTTAGCCAGATATTTTTCTGCTAAATTTGGTGAGTAATTTGAATCTAAATTACTTAATCCCCATTTTGAATTGGGAAGAACTTCGTTAATACTAGAAAAGCCATCAGCATATTTTACAAATTTTTCACTGTCTAATGCAGCTTGCACAAATTTTCTAAAATTAAGATTATTCCCAAGTTCATTAACATTAGTAAAGATAAGCCCAAACTGAGAAATGGGCTGACGAGAGGAATAAACCGAGTATTTTTTTATATCTACATCTGGTGATTTTACCAAATAAATATCATAATTGTTATTTTTAGCATATTTGGTATATAAAAAAACTTCATCAACAGCGTTTTTTAAATTACTATTTACTTTTTTTAATTTAACTTTTCCATCATTAAAAGCTTCTTCTACTGCATAATTCCCAGCGCCAATTGGAACGGTTTTCCAATTTTTATATGCAGAATCCAGCTCTTCTATGGGAACTAAAGAAAAAGAAGGATCAGAAATCATGTATAGAAAATTTGGATCTAGGGCTTTAAGTTTTATTTTTAAACTTGTTGAAGAAATAATTTTTACCCCTTTCACAAGTCCTGATTTAAATTGAGTGATATTATTTTTTTTAATATCTTCCACTCCAAGAATACTATCTAAAGCTCCAATTCCATGCGATTTTTCAGGAGAAAAGTAATGCTTTAATAAGGAAAATTCAAGATCCTCAATTGTAACTTTTCTTTTATTATGAAAATATAAATCACTTTTTAACACTAAAATGTATTCATCAGATTTATAATCATAATAAGCTTCTTTTAATAATTTTGGATATACAATATTACTTTCAACTTGGATTAATCTACCTACAACAGCTGATTCCAATAATGTTTTTGCGCTACTAGGAGCGTCGGCTGAATATGGATTTCCTTCACTGGTATTTAACAGAACACTCAAAGTTTTTTTTGCATAAACATTTTGCATAAAAAAAATATAAAATAAAAAAATTATCCAAACTCGCATTCTATCCTCAAAAATGAACTAATTTTTAACTAAGACAACTTCATCAACTTTTAAAAACAATAAGTCAGTTACATTTTCGCTTGATTTTTCTACAGTTTTAGGATTATAATGAATCCCTTTGCCGCTTTCTAATAATGGCATCCAATATACCTTTTCATGAATATAGTCATTTAATTTATTTACCATTAAAAATTTTTCTTCTCTTGTATTTGCTTTTACCGCATTTTCATAAAGACTTTCAAGAACAGGGTCGTATAATGGTCTAGGATAGATATCCGGAGAACTTTGTAAGAGTCTTGCAAATCTATATAAATATTCATGCGGTTCAACTCTATAAAAACCAAAATCAAACGCTGCTTTTTCTGCGAGTTCTTTTGGAACATACTGCTGATCAAATGTCACAAATTTAATTTTAAAGCCATAGCTTGCTAACACTTTTTTTATTTCTACCAATATTTTTGCTTTTTCAGGAGGAATTTCACCATTACCTGAATAAACTGTCCCAATCCATTCTTTCTTACGCAAATTTTTTGGAATTTTATTAAAATAATATTTTACTAAATTAGGATTATGATCGAGTTTAAAATGTTTTGTTCCCCAGATATTATTTCCTGTTTCTTTAGTATCTGCATTTAAGTTTACAGATTTATAAACTGTAGAATGCTTTTCTAAATCACTACTATTTATTGCCGCTTGAATAAATTTACGAAAGTTAATATTATTTCCTAATTCATTTGCATTCATAAATGTTAGACCTATTTGCAGAACAGGATCTTTAGTATAAAAAGATTTAAAATTAGGGTGTACATTTGCAATACTGATATCATATTCTATTTCTTTAGTTAGAACAGTATAAATATTAACTTCATCGATTGAATTTATTAATGAAGAGTCAAACTTTTTTAATTGCATACTGCCATTCTTAAATCCAGGATCAACAACTTTATATGGGCCCGCTCCAACAGGATATTTTTTCCAATCAATTAAATTATTAGCTAACTCTTCCATTGGCACTAAAGATAAATTCCAATCAGTTAATTTATATAGAAAATCGGGATCTGGAGTGCTAAATTTTATTTTTAATTTATTAGGAAATTCTTGCTTAATTCCTTCAATAGCACCTCTTTGGTAATTTTTTAACTTTAAATCTGAAATTCTATTGATTCCTACTATATTGCCTAAATAGCCATCATTTGCTTCATTTTCATTTACAGCAACATAATAATAGCGAAGTAATGAAAATTCTAAATCATCTAGTGTGGCTTTCCTGTTGTTATGAAAGTAAGTATTTTCCTTCATTTCTAAAATATATTCATTATTTTTATAATCAAAATAACCCGCTTGCAATATTTTAGGCTGAATTTCACCATTTTTTAATTCTAGTAATGATCCTAAAACTTGAGTATAAACAGTTTCTTTCGCTTCATTGGGCGCATGAAATTCATAGGGTAAATAATTACAATTGTAAATCATAATATTGATAGAATTTTTTGCAAAAATAGCACTTGAAAAAATAATGCTTATAATTAGCATAAATACTTTAATTAACATACAAGTTCCTCCTGTAACTTTGCTGTACAATGCATAATAATATTTCACTTAACAAAGACTATTTCATCAACTTTTAAAGATAGTAATTCATTTTCATTTTCACTTAATTTTTTTATAGTTTTAGGATTATAGTTGATATTATTACCTCGTTCTAGTAAAGGTATCCTATATGCTTTTTCATGAATATAATTACTTAATTTATTTACTAATAAATATTTTTCCTCTCTACTTTTAGCTTTTGTGGCATTATCATATAATTTTTCAAGCACAGGATCATACAAAGGCTTGGGATAAATATCAGGATAATTATGCATAAGACGTGAATATTTTGATAAATACTCATCTGGAAAAACCATATAATAATCCATATCAAAGGCTGCTTTTTCTGCTAATTCTTTTGGAAGAAATTGTTGATTGAATATAGCGAATTTCATTTTAAAACCATAGTTAGTTAGAATTTTTTTTATTTCAGAATAATAAGGTACTTTATCCTTCGGAATTTCATTAGTTCCTGAAAACACAGTCACTAACCATTCTTTGTTTCGTAAATGTTTGGGTATTTTTTCATAATATTGTTTCGCTAATTTGGGATTATAAAATGATGAGTAATGTTTTGTTCCCCATATTTCATTCCCATTATTTCCCTGCTTAGTATCAAGATATACTGAGTTAAATGTATTTGAAATTTTTTCTAATTCTCTACTACTTATCGCTGACTGCACAAATTTTCTAAAATTTATATTATTCCCAAGTTCATTGGCATTGATAAAATTTATTGCAAGTTGAAAAAATGGAGTTTCAGTGTAAAATTCTTTAAAACCCGGATAAACTCCATTTATACTAATATCAAATTCTACATTTTTGACCAACTTCGTATGTATGTTTACTTCATCAACCTCTGTTTGAAACGTTTCTTCGAATTTCTTTAACTGTAGTATACCATTTTGAAATCCAGGTGGATTAACTTTAAAAGGACCAGCACCGATAGGGTAAGTTTTCCAATTCATAAAATTGTCTTGCAACTCCTCAATAGCTACTAATGAATAATTCCAATGTAAAAACTTATAGAGAAAATCGGGATCTGGATCTGCTAATTTTATTCTTAATTTATTTGGCAATTCTTGTTTTATACCATCAATAACACCCCTTTGATATTTTTTTAATTTTAATTCAGAAATTTTATTAATTCCTAAAATATTTTTAAGTTCAGTTCCTTTATTTAATAAAGCATAGTCATAACGAAGTATCGAAAACTCCAAATCATCTAATGTAGCAAGCCTGCTATTGTGGAAATACGTTTTTTCATGCATTTCTAAGACATATTCTTCATTTTGATAGTCATAATAGGCATTTTTGAGTAATTTAGGGTGTAGTACACCATTCTTTATTTCTAATAAAGAACTTAAAACTTGAACGTAAATAATATCTTTTACATTTGCTGTAGCATCAGATTCATAAGGAATTCTATCACAATCATAAATCATAATATTTAAAACATTTTTAGCTATACCATAGCAAGTAAAAAAAATACTCATAGTAAAAATAAGTATTTTAAATTTCATATAATTCTCCTATATAACATAACTAAAAATTTTACATTCGATGAAAAAATTTCCTTTGATACTTCTTATTTTTATCAGTACTAGTTTGAACTTCTATATTCCATTAAATAGATTAAAAAATTTCACTTAACAAAAACTATTTCATCAACTTTTAAAAACAATAAATCATCTTCATTTTCACTTAATTTTTTTATGGTTTTTGGGTTAAAATTTATATTATTTCCACCTTCTAATAAAGGAATCCAATATCCTTTTTCATGGATATAGTTACTTAATTTATTTACTTGTAAGTATTTTTCCTCTCTTGTTTTAGCTTTTGTGGCATCAGCATAAAAATTTTCAAGTACAGGATCAAACAAAGGTCTGGGATAAATATCTCGACTATCTTTCAGTAAACGAGTATATTTAGTCAAATATTCAAAAGGTAAATGCCTATATAATCCTACATCAAAAACTGCACTATCTGCTAATTTTTTTGGAATAATTTGTTGACTGAATGTAGCGAATTTAATTTTGAAACCATAACTTTCTAGAATTTTTTTAATTTCAGCACAAATATATTTTCTATCACTAGGAATTTCATTAGTCCCAGAAAAAATAGTCACTAACCATTCTTTGTTTAGCAAATGTTTGGGTATTTTTTCAAAATATTCTTTTGCTAATTCCGGGTTATAAAAAGTTGTGTAATATTTTGTTCCCCAAGTACTAGTTTCATTGTGTATTTGATTCATATCTACATATACTGACCTAAAAACCTTTGAAATTTTTTCTAAGTCTTTGCTATTTATTGCAGCCTGCACAAATTTTCTAAAATTTATATTATTCCCGAGTTCATTGGCATTGATAAACGTTATCCCAAGTTGATAAGGTTGAATTTTATTGTAAAATTCCTTAAAGCCTTTATGAATATCATTAATACTTATGTCGTATTCTACATTTCTAGTAAACTTTGTATATATATTTATTTTATCAACAGGAGTAATTATTGTTTGATCATATTTTTTTAATTGTAGTAAACCATTTTGAAATCCAGATGGAGTAACTTTAAAAGGACCAGCACCGATTGGATAAGTTTTCCAATCCATGTAATTATCCTGCATTTCTTCAATTGGAACCAAAGAAGATTTCCATTCAGTAAATTTATACAGAAAATCTGGATCAGGTGTTTCTAATTTTATTTTTAATTTATTTGGAAATTCTTGCTTTATTCCTTCGACGACACCCCTTTGAAACTTTTTTAATTTTAATTCAGCAATTTTATTAATTCCCAAAATATTTTCTAGACCCGATCCTTTATTTAAAAAAGCAAAGTAATATTTTAGAATTGAAAATTCTAAGTCATCTAAAGTAGCAAGCCTACCGTTGTGGAAAAACGTTTTTGTATGCATTTCTAAAATATATTCTTTATTTTGATAGTCATAATATGCATTTTTTAATAATTTTGGCTGTAGTACACCATTTTTTACTTCTAATAAAGAGTTTAAAACTTGAAAATAAACAATATCTTTTACATTTGATGGCGCATCAAATTCATATGGAATTTTGTCACAATTATGTACCATAATATTTAGAACATTTTTCGCTAAAGTATAGTTAGTAAAAAAAATACTTATAGCTATAATAAGTATTTTAAATTTCATAAAATTCTCCTATATTTTAAAGTAATTTTAATACTCTTTAAAAATAATCTAATCCAAACTAAATAAAGTTTGCATTGGAATCTTCACTCTATTAATGAAACTTTTAGCCACAAAAATTTCAATTTTTTAATACAATATCTTCAAATTTTAAATACAGAAAATCATTATCACTGCTAAGTTTCTCAATTGTTTTTGGATTGTAATAATATTCCACCTCAGACTCCAATAAAGGAATCCAATAAGCCTTTTCAGTGACATAGTTGTCAAGTTCATTTATATATTTAAATTTTATATCTCGATTTTCAGCATGTAATGCTTTTTTATACAATTCTTCTAAGGTAGCATCATATTCAGGTTTACTATAAATGTCTTCTGAATTTTTTGTCAATCTTAAATACTTATATAGATAATCAAAGCTATTTACTTTATAGTAACTTAAGTCAAAAATAGTTTTCACTGCAATATCTTTTGGTAAATTTTGAGTATTAAATATTTTATACTTTATATTAAATCCGTACTCTTTTAATTGGGATATTAATTCATTTACTATATTTTGCTTTTCTTCAGATAAATTTTTTGCGCCAGAATATACAGAAATAAACCATTCCTTTTGCATTAATTCAACTGGTATTTTTTCTAAATATCTTTTGATATGCTTCAATTTTTCTTCTTGCTTTACCTCCTTTTCAAACCAAGACTTATTTACTAAAGATTTTATTTCTTTATGTCTCAAAGCAATGTGTTCTAATTTTTTTTTATCTATTACTAATTGTATTAATTTTCTAAAATTATAATTTTTACTTAACTCATTCGCATTAACAAAAGTAAGGCTATATTGCCTGAATTGATATTTATTCTTATATATTTTAAATTTTTGCGATAACAAATTTTGCTCTAAATCATATTCAACACTAGGAAAATAATTTGTAAAAATATTTATCAACTCTGGAGCATTGAAATTAGAAGGTTTAAAATTAATTAACTTTAATACTCCACCTTGATATCCAGGCTCAACTACTTTGTAACTGCCAGTCCCAATTGGGTATCTTTTCCACTCGAAGTAAATATCAGTAAATTCTTCAATGGGTACCAATGACAATGTCCAGTTTGCTAAATTAAATAAAAAATCTGGATCAGGGGCAGCAAGCTTAATTCTTAAAATATTTGGTGGCTCCTGTTTTATTCCTTCAACAATACCTTTCTTATATTTTTTTAGCCTTAATTCACCAATTTTTTCTATGCCAATAATTGAACCTAAAATACCAGCTCCTCTTTCTTTGCCAAATGTGTAATACTCTCTTAATAAAGAAAATTCTAAATCATCTAAAGTAGCTAGACGGTTATTATGGAATTTAGTGTTTTTATGCATTTCAAGAACATATTCTTGGGTTGCAAAATCAAAATATGCGTTTTTTAAAACTTTCGGTTCTATAGATCCATTTTTTATTTCGACTAAAGTGTCTAATATTTGCGGATATATTATATCTTTAACTTTGCTAGAAGCTGAATGGTTATATGGTAAAGTATCACAATTGTATATCCTTATGTTGAATTCTTTTTTTGCATACAAAGAAGTAATATAAAAATATTGTATAATATAGGATAAATATTTTAACTGTTTAATAGTAAAATACTCCTTTAGGCTATATATTCAAATTTCTTTGAAAATAGTAAAAAAATTACTAAATGTAACTTTTTGTTAATATCAAAAAACAAAATAAATTCAATAAGAATTTATTTATTTTAACATAATGGTTATGGTGATAATTAATTTTTAATAAATTAGTAGAAATATTTTAATTAATTTATTATGCTAATTACGGTTACTACAGTTAGCACTTCTGTCTAAAGTAAAACAATATAATATTTTATATATTTTTCTTAGCAATCTATATAAAATATTTAATTAAATATTAAGGTGATTTATGAAATACTTTTCTATTATGCTATTATTACTATCAATACCATCATATGCTTGTTTAAACGACTTTAGCGAATCTCTTGACGGTAGATGTATTTATATGGTGGGGTTTGAATGAGTTATAAATATAAAACAATCTATGGATTGCAATAATTTATCAAAAACCCAACCGAAGTAACTTATCTATTCCTTCATCAAACCAACAAATCCAAAAACATAAAATCCAACTCCAACTTTACATATTCAAATATTTACTTAACTATTAAAGAATCTAACGTCGCTTTTAATACTTTTAAGTAGCCATAAATATTCATTGGCTTTAGTAAAATAAAATCAGCCTTACTTTTTTCTTTAATTCTATTGACATCACTTTCTAAAAACCGATTTGTATGAATACAAGTTTTTAATTTGGATTTATCTTCTATCAGCTCAATAATATCTAGACCATTATAATTTTCGTCGTTTAAATCAATATCAATAATATAAAGATGCAATTTATTTAATTTTATTTCGTTTTTTACCACTTCAATACTAGTTGTATAGGTTATATTAATATTCCTTATAAAAGGCTGCATTTCATTTTCAAAAGACTTTAAGTGGTTTAAGTAACTGACATCATCATCTAAAACAATCATATTAATGATAAGAGAACTATTTTTTTCAAATGTATCTGCAATTTCTTTCAAGATAAATTTATGATCATTATCACATCTTATATTATAATCAATAATGTCTATTTCCCTGAAAAATATGTTGCTGTATGGAATTTTTAATTTTTCATTATCGGCTTCATTTCTTGCAATAGGAAGTTGTATTTTAAATTCAACACCTTTTTCTTGGCTAGAGTGACAAAATATTTGTCCCTGATGTTCAGTAATTATTTTTTTAACAATAGCTAAACCTAAACCTGTACCTTTCGCTTTTCCTTTTGTAAAAAATAGTTCAAAAATTTTTTCTGTTTCTTCTGTGGGGATAAAAGAATTAGAATTTCCTATTGTCAATTCAAGATATTCTGGCAATTGCGGTTGTATGACTTCTGTTGTTGTGACCCATAATTTACCCCTTCCACCTTTCATTGATTCCAAAGCATTCGATATAATATTGATTAAAACTCTTTCCATTTTTTCATAATCAACATTTAATTTGTATTCATGAGTAAAAAGCGTTTCAATCTGAACATCAATTTTTTTATTCGTATCAAAACATGTCTTTAAACAAGATAAAATAAGTCTGCGAATACAAATATTTTTTTTGCTCAAAGTAATTTCCCTACCTAAAGTCATAATATCATTTAAGAAAAACTCTATTTTAGACAAGTCTTTATTAGTGGATTCAGTGATATTTGGTAGTATACTTTTAATTTCTTCTAAATTTTTAGTGTTATTTAAGATAGATAAAATTATTTTTACTTTTGAAAAGGGTTGCCGCAAGTCATGCGCTAGCATTTGAATGGTAGTAGTGACTGCTGATAATTCTGCAATTTTAACTTCATTTTTTTCTGCAATTTTAACTTCATTTTGATAGTGAAGTATCTGATTAAATAAATTGTAAAACTCATAAAACTGTAATTCATTAGTATCTAAAGACGTTTTATTTGTTGTAAGCGACTTTTCTAGGGTATAAATAGGTAAAGAAATTTTACTATATAGATTTTTAATTTGCCTATTTATGATATAAAACAAGAAAATAACAAATATAATCAAAGAAAAGTAAATTGATAGCAAAGCACTTAACTTTAGTTCTTTTGCAAAGTATAAGTTTGCTATTATTTTGTTATTATATTCAATTTCCATTTTTTGCGAAGTATACATCTTGTCACTAAATATTACATTTTTAGTCAAATAAATTAAATTCTTCTTTCTAAAAAGACCATTTCCATAAGAACTTATTTCCACTTCCTCATTATTTTTATTTAAGACAAACAGACTAATTTCTGATAGCTCTTTACTTTGAATCAAAGACACAAATTCTTTTTCAATTAAAAAACGGTCTCCAACAATAATTGAGTTTCTTAGTCCAACTTTTAATGAAGAAATAATAATATTTGGTATCTTGAAATACACAACCCAAGACACTAAAAAATAAACAAAAGATAGAATAATAAAGATAATTAAAATAAAAATTATGGCTTTTTTTCTGGAATTTTTTACGATAAATTCTTTTAGAGAAAGCACATTTTCCTCAATTTTTAATTATATTTATTAATTTTGGTTAAAAAATGCTTCTAGAATTAAATTTATTTCAAAATCATAACCCAACAAAGCCAACGGAGGGTATCACATAAAACATTTTATTACTAATGATTATAAATATACTGAAAAATATGTATTTAATAATATATTTTGGTAAGTTAAAGAATAAAAATAAATCAAAACATTTTCAATATATATAAAAAAAATAGGAGATCTGTTTTTTTATCTCCTATCAAAATATTTATCGAAAAAAATTGTAAACCTTTAGCTTTCGATAAAGGCTTTTAGTTTTTTAGAACGACTTGGATGACGTAATTTTCTTAACGCTTTTGCTTCAATTTGGCGGATACGTTCACGGGTTACATCAAAACTTTGTCCCACTTCTTCCAAAGTGTGATCCGTTTTTTCACCAATACCAAAGCGCATGCGCAATACTTTTTCTTCCCTGGAAGTTAAAGTTGCAAGAACTTTCTTAGTTTGTTCGGACAAACTTTGGTTTGCTACAATATCAATTGGTGCTCCATGTGCTTTATCCTCAAGAAAATCTCCGTAGTGATTATCTTCTTCTTCGCCAATTGGGGCTTCCAAAGAAATTGGTTCGCGGGCAATTTTCATAACCTTGCGTACTTTTTCAATACTCATATCCATGCGTTGTGCAATTTCTTCAGGGGTAGGTTCACGCCCCATTTCTTGCACCAACTGGCGACTTGTTCGTACCATTTTGTTGATGGTTTCTATCATGTGTACTGGGATACGAATTGTTCTTGCTTGGTCTGCAATAGCGCGTGTTATAGCTTGGCGGATCCACCAAGTTGCATAAGTACTAAACTTATACCCACGGCGGTATTCAAACTTTTCCACTGCTTTCATTAAACCGATGTTACCTTCTTGGATGAGATCCAAAAACTGTAATCCACGGTTCATGTATTTTTTTGCTATAGAAACAACTAATCTTAAGTTTGCTTCAATGAGTTCACGTTTTGCTTCTTCGGCAAAACGATTTGCATTGCTAATAACTTGGTACTTAATTGCAATTTCACTACGACTAAGGAAACAAGCTTGTTCACTCAGCAAAATAGAATTATGGGCTGATAAATAAGTCGCCTTAAAGTTTTCCCAATCTCTTTCAGTTAAGAAATTTACTTCTATTGGTCTTGTTGCATTTGAGTTACAATATGCTGACAAACGCGCTTCATCTAAACGGGTTCTAACTTTAACTTTATTGATTTCCTTCATGCAGTCGGAAACAATTTTTGCATGCGTATCAAGCTCTGTCACAATTTGTTGAATGATACGGCGATTGATATTAATTTCTTTGACAATTTCAAACATTTGATTGCGGGATTCAACTAATATTTCGCGCTCATGGGAAGATAATTTATCTAGTCCTTGCAAGCCATATTTATCTTCAATTTCAATGACAGTTTTTGCCAGTTTCATAAAGCTTTCAACCAACACTCGAACCCGTTGGGATTGGCCTTCGTCGTTAGCTTGATCTTGCTCGTCATCAAAGCCCTTAACTAAATTTTTAGCTTTAATAATGCCATCAATAAACTTCTGTCCAATATCACACATATGGTTGATACCAATGCGTAAGGACACAAGATGTTCTAGGAGCTTATTTTCTTCATTTTCAATTTTCTTTGCTATCTCAACTTCACCGTCACGGGAGAGTAAAGCTACTTGTCCCATTTTTCTGAGATAAACACGCACAGGATCATTGCTGCGCGCAGAAGCGTCGAGTTCTTCTTCTTCGCCGCCAAGATCGGCACCAAATTCTTCAGCTGCAAGAAAATCATCTTCAGGTAAAGCTGTTGCATCGTCAGCATCGAGATCAACGTCGCCAAGAAGATCGTCGTCTTCTTCCATGTTAAATTCATCGGGCTCTTCGTCTAAAGTAGCTTCTTCAAAGCCTTCTTCTTCTTCGCCATCAGCTCCTTTGCCATTTTTAGCTTTACCTGCTTTTTTTCCACCTTCTATTTTATTAGGTTGCTCTTTCTTTTTAACGGCCTTTGTCTCTATTTTTTCATCGGAAAGATCATCACTACTGGTTACTTTAGCTTCTTTTTTTGCATTTGGAGCTGCAACTTTTTCAGTTTTCTCAGGGGCAACCGATTTAGGAGCACTTCTTTTATCTTTACTAGAAGTTGCTTTCACGGCCTCAGTGACGGAAGCTGATGTTTTTGCTTTGTGCTTAATAGTTTCTAAATGCGCAGAATGAGCCAATTTTCTTTCATCATCAGCTGCATGCGCAATAGGAGCAACAGTAGCTTCTTTCTCAGCTTTCTTTTTGATGACAATAGGTTTGCCTTCAGGAGTTTTAGCAGTCACTGCAATTTTACTTACCACAGCTTTAGCAGTAGTTTTTGCACTATCTTTTTTAGCGGACTGAGAATGAGTGGAATCGTCTAAATTTTGTTGCGTTGTTTTTTTCGTAACCATAAGATCTTTAATACTTTTTTCTACCTTAGAAGTTAATAATTTATCTTTCTCATGCCCACTTGATTTGTGCTCATGAGCAGACCTGTTTATAGAAGGTTTTGCTTCTTTTTCCACCTTTGGGGCAGAAGATTTTTTTGAATCTTTATCAGAAGAAGTATGCTCATCCTTTTTTTCCTGATGCTCATTAGTTTTTGGTTGAGACTGTTTTTTCGTACTAGACTGATTTTCTTTTTTTCCAGCTTTAAGTTCAGAAGGTTTTGAAGTATTTTGCGTTTTAGCGGAAGGCTTTTCGCTTTTTTTGCCCGCCTGAGCTCCCAACTTTGAACTTGCGGATTTTTCTTTTTGAGCGGACTCAGATACACGTTTCTGACCACCAACTGTTGCAGACTTTGACTTGGAACTCGTCATATATTAAAAACCCCCAAGAATCACAAAACAAAAGACCAATCCAGCAGCGTAACATTCACACAAAGTGGATACATTGAAATACTTTTTGCGTTATTGCAAACTAAAATTAGCAAAAGAACCGAATTCCTTGATTCGTCTTGAACGCTCAGTGACAAGATCATGAAATTGTTCGTCTATTTCATTATCAAAATGGAAACTCGAAAAAGCTTTAAGCGCATTGTCAATATATTCAAGTTCCAATTGAAGTAAAGCTTCAGCAATAAATGCCGTTATGACACCTCTTTGTGCAGAAAGTCGAATGTTTCGCAACTGAAACCTCAAAAAACCAGAATTTTTTAAATCCCAAATATTCTTAAATGATATCATGGACACGTTACCTGGCAAGCTTTCTTTTAATAATTCCTCCATTTTATATTGATATAAAATGTGAACATCTGAGTTAACATAGGCAATAACAAATTTAGCTTCTGCAGAAAATTGAATTTCATTCGACTTGCTGAGTTCAAGCAATGAAATGTGTTGATTTTCCACCATAGCAGATAGGAACTCCAAGTAAACTGAAAAACTTATTTTACTCATTTGGTGAGTAATAGCTAAGGCGCATATCCTTTCATTCACCTCAATCTCACTGTCTTTTTCTAAAGCCACATTTTGCAAGCGCAAAGGAAGTTCAGAAAATTTGGCATGAAGTAAAGAAAGTAAAAGTTTTACTTCGGTTGTTGTTAATGCAGGCCATACAATAGATTGAAAACTATCAAAATCATTCTGCAAATTTTTATTATTAACCTGTTTTTGCCCCGTTGGAAGCAACCCTTTCTGTTCTTTTCTTAAGTCTTCAGGATATATATTTTTTAAGTACTTGTCACACAAAAAATGCAAAGCTTCATTTTGCACCCCAATATCAGGATGTTGAAAGATTATAGGGAGCATTTGTTGTTTTAGAAGTCTTAGAAAAACCTCAAGATCTTCTCTGGCTTCAGTAAACAGCCATTCAGCAATTTGATTTACAAGGGGAACAGTTTTTTCAATCAATTTCTGAAATTCTCCTGCACCATAGTTTTTCAGAAACTCATCTGGATCTTTACCATCAGGAACTGCGAGAAATTCAACATCAATATTTTTAGTTGGATAGACTGTCGCAAAAGTTCGCTTTGCCGCTTGAAATCCAGCATTATCGGAATCAAAACATAATATAATGCGCTTTGTTACTTTCGCAAGGACGTCTAAATGAAATGTTGTTAAACTTGTTCCCATTACGGCAACAGTGTTTGAAAAACCCTTATTTACCAAGGAAATACAATCCATATATCCTTCAACCACAAGTACATATCCATACGTAACAATGGCTTGCATCGCTGCATGAAAATTGAATAAAATTTTTGATTTGGCAAATAATTTTGACTCTGATGAATTAATATACTTTGGAATGTTTAAGTTTTTAGAGCGATTTTGCGAAGAAAATATTCTACCTGATAAAGCAACAGGTTCACCACTATGACCATAAATAGGAATAATAATTCTATCATGAAAAAAATCATAGTATCCATTTTTTAACTTACTTTCCTTTACTAAACCTAATTTTAAAAGAGGTTCTGAAGGTACAGAGCGATTTTCTATCTTTCTCGAAAGTTCATGGGACGCTGGACATAATCCTAATTTCCATTTTTGCATTAATTCAATAGTAAACCCTCTTTGCTCTAAATATTTTTTAGCCTCTAAAGCATATGGGAAAGTAGAAAATAAAATTTTATGATAAAATTGAATTGTTTTTTCTAAATACTCTTGATCATGTTCTATTTCTTTTTCATTAATCTCTTTTTCTTCGGCAAGAATTTTAATATCTTGTTTTTTTAAAGAAACAGTTTCAGATACAAAATCGGACTTTTGTTGTTCAATAATTTGCGCGTTTCTTTTATCATTATAGCTATTATCAAGCATATAGTTTTTGGCAAAAATTATTTTTGATGACGAAAAAAATTTCTGGGCTATTTGTTCTAACAATACATCTTTTCTTGTATGTTCTTCAATTTTACTAAATAAGGGGAGAATTTTTTTATTAAACTCAAACAACCTGTTATTTACAGGAATTTGCTGAAGATAACTATGAATAACTTCTTCCCATAATTTTTTAGTATTTAATTTCAGTTTTTCTATTTGGCCTATTAATGAACTAGACTCTAAAGGATTTAATTTTAAAACTTCAAAATTTAGATCTTTTATATTCAAAGATTCTTTAAATATATTCCAAAGAAAAAGTTTGCTTTTTTCAAAGTTAGTAACAACACTGACAACAGTTGGAACTTTATTAGTTATTTCTTTAATTATAGCCGCATTTAAATTATTTTCTAATGATAAAATGACATTTGGCACATTTAATTTATAAAGATAATTAAAATCAGAAAAATGATTAACAACATAAACCAATTTATGTTGCGCAATAATAGATCTAATTTGTTGCCAGTTTAAACAACGAATTGTTCTTTTTGGAAAAGGAGTTACTATTTTTAATTCAGGAATATTAACTGGATCAAGACATTCCTCTTCTACAGCGGAAATTGTATTTATATTTATTCCAACACAAAAACCACCAATTTTTCCATTATCTTTATACAATGGAAAAACAATGCAATTTGAATAATCATAATGTAGAAAATCAATTAAAGAACTAGATTGAAAATGTTCCGTATATTTTTTATTTTCTCCAGTAAATAACATATCTAGTTGTTGATTAACTGGTAAATTAAAGTAATTTTTTAATAAATTATTTTGTGTATTTTGGAATATTTCATTTTTATTTGCTTTGAAAAATTCATAAGTTTTTTCTAAATCTTTTTGCAATTTTTCAAAACGTTCTGTTTCTTTGGAGTTTTTTTTCTCTTCTGCAGTTGTTTCATACTCTAATGGTATTTGATATTGCCCAGCAAGCGCTTCTACTACTTCTCTAAAACTATGCCCTGTTCTATGCATTTCGTAGTCGATGATACTGCCGTGTGCTTTGCAGGCATAGCAGTGATAATGTTCAGAATATACGTACATACTTGGCGAAGAGTCTTGATGAAATACGCATTTGGCAACAGCATTCCCTCCAGAGCGTTTTATTTCAATATACCTTTGAAGGTGCTCTGGTAAATTTATGGTCTGGATTAGGTTTTGAATTGAATGCTTGCGAAGTCTCAAACAAACCTCACTAGGACAATTACCCCACAAAGTAAATTTGCAGGTCTTAGCATTTGAGTATAACGCAAAAAGGAGAGCTGTGAAGACAACTCTCCCTTTTAAAAAAGTACTTAAGAAATTAAGCCATTAATTTCTTTTGCTTTTTAAGAGCGCGTTTGCGTGCAGCCATACGTTTTCTCTTAATTTTTACAGAGGGTTTTTCATAATGCTCACGTTTACGGATTTCAGAAAGGATCCCTGCTTTTTCGCATTGCTTTTTAAATCTGCGCATTGCGCTTTCAAAGGTTTCACCTTCTTTAATTTTAACTACTGGCATATCATTCACCCCCCTTCATTTTAAGCTCACCCGATCATCTATCAAATCGGTTTTGGGTTCGTATCTTAAATTTAAGCAAAATTCAAGAAACTTTCCGAAGAATAATTTTAGAAGAAAGAGTAGAAAGGTCCAAAATCCTTCTTCCCTCGATTTTCTATCACCAATATAATTCATTGATATTTATATATTTTTTGTATAATTAAGAAGTTAGAACATAATTTTGCTCAGAAGTTCGGGTTTGTCGAAATTGCAAAAGGAGAGGTTAATCGCATATGGACAAAAATTTTCGCGACTTTGCCTGCTCTGTTCAGAAAAAAATACCCCACCAATTTGTCTTATTGGACCCTCTTTCAAGGTACGCCTATGCAAATGATGCCAGTCACTATTACCTAGTTCCAAAAATTATCATTCTCGTAGAAAATGAAGAGCAGGTTAAATGGGTTTTTTATTGCGCAAATTTAAACCATATTTCAGTAACAATTCGAGCAGCAGGCAGCTCATTATCAGGTCAATCTATTACAGACTCTTGTCTATTAGTTATCAATTGGAATTGGAGAAAAATTTTAGTTGAAAACCAAGGTTTTAACATAAAACTCTCCCCAGGTATCATAGCAAGTGAAGCGAATTATGCACTTAAAATGTTTCAAAGAAAAATAGGCCCCGATCCTGCTTCGAGTGATTTTGCAAAAATAGGCGGAATCATTGCCAATAATGCCAGTGGAATGTGCTGCGGAACACAACAAAACAGTTACAAAACTTTAAAAGATATTCGCTGCGTATTAAGCAATGGCAGTATATTCGATACAAGTTCTCCTTTTTTCAGAAGTGAATTTAAAAAACAAAACCCTGAGTTAATAACCAAAATAGTTTCTCTCCATGAAAAAATTATTTCTAGTGAAGAAATTAAGAATAAAATTCAACAAAAATATTCCATAAAAAATACAGTTGGATATTCTGTTAATGCCTTTTTAGATTTTCAAGATCCTATCGATATCATTTCCCACTTATTTGTTGGTTCTGAAGGAACATTAGGATTTATTTCAGAAGTAGATTTATATACTGTAGAAGATCCACCTATTAAAAGTGTTTCTTTATTGCTATTTTCTTGTCCCAAAAATGCTTTAGAATTTGTCAATCAATTTGATTTAAAAACCATTTCATCCCTTGAATTTTTAGACTATCGTTCTCTCCAGTGTGTTTGGAGTAAAATCACTCCGTTTATCCAAATTGATTATCCGCAAAATAAAGATGAATTTTGTATACTTATTATAGAAATTCGTGACTATCATCTTCAAGAGATAGAAAATAAAATTACATCTCTTAATAAAATAATTAAAAAAATAGATACAGTTATTTATCAATCTAGTTTTTATTTTGAAAAGGAATATGCAGAAATAATGGGGATTAGAAAATCGATATTACCAATTATTCAAAGCAGAAGAAATCAAAACAGCATTTGTTTACTTGAAGATATAGCATTTCCATTAAATTATCTTAGTGAAGGAATAACGTGCCTCTATTCTTTATTTAAGAAATACTCCTTGCAAAATTCTTGTATCTTTGGACATGCAAAGGATGGTAACTTACACTTTTTACTAGAGTTGAATTTTAATAAACAAAGTGACATTGAAAAATATCAGTTTTTTATGGAAGAACTTGCTGTAATTGTTTTAAAATATAACGGATCTCTAAAAGCAGAACATGGAACAGGCAGAAACATTGCTCCCTTTGTAGAAAGTGAATGGGGAAAAGAAATTACCTTAATTATGCATGAAATAAAAAATATTTTTGATCCTAACCATTTATTAAATCCAAATGTTATAATTTCAGCCGATAAAAAAATTCATATTAAAAATTTAAAATCAATACTAAATATCAACTCACTTTTAGACAAATGTAATGAATGCGGACGCTGTGAACAAGTGTGCCCTTCTACAGGATATACCTTTACTCCTAGACAAAGAATAACTGCACTGCGGGCAATTGAACATGTTAAAAAAGAACAAAATATTCGTTTAGCAAAAGAAATGTTAAAAGAATTTAAAATAAAAGGTTCTGATTCCTGTGCCGCTAGCAGTATGTGCGCCATAGTCTGTCCCGTGAAAGTCGATACGGGGCAAGTTATTAAGGAGTGGAGGAAAATTCATCGAAATAAATTTTTCTCTCCTTTCGTAATTTTAATTAGTAAAATTCATTTTATGCTTCCTTTTCTGGGAAGAATTTTTTTGTATTTCAAAGGAATTAAGTAATGGAAGATATTTATTTGTACCCAACCTGCTCTGGACAAATGTTTAAAAGCAAACACTCCATGACAGAGAAAATTATTTCAATATTAAATAAATTAAACTATAAAACACATATCTTAAGCCTTCCAAATGAATGTTGTGGGTTGATGTATACTAATATGGGATTTCCAGACATTGCAGCAAATAAATTAAATTCATTTCTCACCAAAATAAAAAATAAAGGCGTTCTAATTGAAAATTTAAGTTGCTATTATGAAATAAAAAAACAACACCCTTCTTGTGAATATATTTTGAACCCAATAGATTTTCTATATCCAAAATTAAATAAATTAAAAATAACAATAAAACAAGAATCTGCTCTTCTTCACATCAACTGTTCAGTCACCAATGCAAATTTACAAGATAAATTACTTGCTATTGCTCAGCAGTGTCTTTCGCAAGTAACTGTTCCAACTCAAATAATGTGCTGCGGATTTGCTGGTAGCAAAGGGTTTACAAATGAAAAGCTAAATAAAAATGCGTTAAGAAATTTTCCAGAACAAGTTCCTAAAGATTGCCAGACGGGTTATACCTGTTTAGAAACCTGTGCGCTGGGTTTTAATAAACAGACTAGTGTTTATTTTACTTCAATATTTCACTTACTTGATGCATGTAGTGAAAAACTTTAAATTTTAGGAAAAAAGAATGCTCTCCTTACCTGTCATTTCTAGTTTAATCTGCGGTATTCTTTTAGCAGTTATGAACAACTTAAATGGTATTCTAGCAAAATATACCACACCTCTTTACTCATCATGGGTTGCGCATGGAGTAGGAAGTATTACTGCAGTTTTAATTCTAATATATTTTTTATTTAGAAAGCAGAAAAAAGAAGAAATTGAAAAACAAATCATGAAAAATAGAACTTACTATTTTTATTACATTGGCGGCATTATAGGTGCATGTACCGTTATTTTTTCTTCAATTGCTATTAATAGCGTAATTGGTTTGTCTGGTACTTTATCTTTAATGTTACTTGGCTCTGTGTGTTTTGGAATTTTTTCTGATTTATTTGGAATATTTGGTACTGCGAAAAAAAAATTTCAAAGCAATGATATTTTTGTTATCAGCTTTATTTTGTTAGGAAGCTGGCTTATCATTTTTTGTCGTTAGGTTTAAATAATGTTATATTTTGTTTTACTTGCTTTTTTTAATGGAGTTTTTATTGGTTTAAATAGAGCCATAAATGGAAAATTAAGCAATTATATTGGTCCCTTTCAAGCATCGTTTGTGAATCATTTTGTTGGTTTTCTTTTTTTAACAATTTTATTTTTTAGTCTCTCTCAGTTTAAAATACCTAATCAGAACGAAATTCCTTTTCTGGCATACTTGGGCGGTTTTTTTGGTGTCTTTATGGTTGCACTTAGTAGCTATTCATTTATGAAACTAGGTGCTACAAAAAGCCTTATTTATGCCATTAGTGCACAAATGTTAACCTGTGTAATTATTGATACTAATGATTATCACTCATTAAAATTTATTGGCAAAATAATTGGTGTTTGCTTTATTATCCTTGGTGTTTATTTATTGCAGAAGGAGAAGGAGGGGGATAAAAAGAAAGGATTAATAAATGCAAAGTAAAACTGTAGTAAAATAAATTAAGATAATTAAATCAAAAACACACCAATTTTTCTTGAAATCAAAAGTTTTTTAGCATAATGTAATATACTCTTATAAAATCAGTTTTATTCAAAGGATTTGAATATGTCCATTCCGAAATATCACCAGATGATGCTTCCCATTTTAAAATTACTCGCAGATGGAAAAAAACATCAACTTTCAGAAATACGAAGTACTATTGCTAATCAGTTTGATTTAAATGAAAAAGAGTTAAATGAAAAATTAGCTTCTGGAGCACAAACAATTTTTGACAACCGAGTAGGTTGGGCAAAAACATATTTAAAAAAGGCAGAGTTGATTGATTCTCCTGAACGTGGGTATGTAATTATCAATCAGAAAGGAAAAGATTTATTAAAAGAAAACCTTTCCGAAATTACATCTCGTGAATTAAGCAGATATGAATGTTTTGTAGAATTTAAAGGAAATGCTAACTCTTCGCAGAATTATAAAACTGTAAGTGATGATGTAAACGAAACAAATTTACCTGAAATTACAGCTACACCACAAGAAAGTTTAGATAGAGCTTATGCCTCTTTAAACAACGAATTAATGACAGAATTGCTAACTAATATTGAAAACTGCTCTCCTTTTTTCTTTGAAAAATTGGTAGTCGATTTGCTTATCAATATGGGATATGGCGGTTCACGCAAAGAAGCCGGTGAAGCTTTTCAAACTTCTGGAGATGGCGGTATAGATGGCATTATCAAAGAAGACAGGTTAGGTCTTGATACTATCTATATTCAAGCTAAAAGATGGAAAAAAGAATCTGTCATTGGTAGACCAGAAATTCAAAAATTTGCTGGAGCTTTACAAGGTTTTAGAGCTAGATAAGGAGTATTTATTACAACTTCATTTTTCTCAAAAGAGGCTCGCAGTTACGTTGAACAAATTGAAACAAAAATAATTTTAATCGATGGTAAGCAACTTGCAGAATATATGCTAGACAGTAACACTGGAGTCACAACAGTTGACGTTTATAAAATAAAAAAAATTGACCTAGATTACTTTCAAGACTAATTTTAAAATTACCAAAATACTATCCAAAAAAATAATCACTTCCATTTTCTTATTAAATTTATTTGCTAAAATAATGTGGCGACCGTTATTTTAAAAAGAGAGTAATTATGACCTGCACAAAATATTCATTTTTTTTTATTCTTTGTTATTTTTTTTGAATTTCAGTGTTTTGCAAAAACAACAATAAATATTGGATTTACTGAAAATATTAATCCTCCTTTTACAAATTCTTTAAGTAATAAAGTTGGAGAAAATGGTATTCTTTCTGATCTTGTTGAAGAATTAAATAAAATTAGTGTTAATTATCATTTTATATTGCATAAAACATCTTCCAGAAGAAGGTGCATTGAGTTTAAAAATAATACTATCGATTTAATTTTTTTGGAAAGTATAAATTGGGCTTGGAAAGACTGCATAGGTAAAGAAATATTAAAAATAGCTAATTACAAAGAAATATATATAGCAAAAAATAGAAAAGACATTAATCAAACATATTTTGATAATTTAAAAAATAAAATATTAGTTATAATCAGAGGTTTTCATTATGGCTTTGCACAGTTTAATTCAGATGAAGAGTATTTACTAAAAAATTTCAAAATTGAATTTACCCTATCATATGATGCTATTTTAAAAATGCTGGATTTAGAAAGAGGAGATATTGGAGTAGTACCTTATACTTATATTACTTATTATTCCAAATTTATGCCTACTATGCAAAACAATTATTTTCTTTCAAATATCACTGATAGCAATGATGTTCTTTCTATTATAAGTAAAGAAAAAAACAAAATAAAAAATCAAGAACTTATAAAATTATTTGACCAATTAAAAGCAAAAGGAATTTTAAAAAAAATATTTCAAAAATATGGGATTGAAGAGACACTCCTTGAAAAATAGATTTTTAGGAATACTTAATTTTTAGGAAAAATTATTAATTTAAATATATTTTTTAATTACTTGACACTTAAAATTAAATATACGAAACTAAACTGTTACTTTATTTTTTCATTTTACGAAATGACCTGATTTGAATAGGAATTTACTTCTAGACAAATGAGATTTAATAAATAAAATAAACTACAATGAACTTTTAACCTCTTAAAGAGTTCCTCAACAAGAGAAAACTACAATGAAAATTATCCAAATTACAGACTCACATATTAAAAAACATGCTAATGCACTATTGTATGGAGTCAGTGTTCGTGAACAATTTGAAAAAGTGATCAAACATCTTTCAACTTTAAAAGAAGATTTTGATTATTTTTTACTTACGGGAGACATAGCCGATGATGGCTCAGTCGAGGCATATGAGTATATTGCTAATCATTTAGCATACTTTAATAAAAAGGTTTTTTATATAAATGGAAATCATGATGATAAAGAAACTATGCTGAAAACATTTTCTCAGTTTCCAAATTTTGAATATTTGAATACTTTAAATGTTGCAAATTTTACTTTAGTTGGAATTGATTCTTGCCTCAAAGGAAAAGACTATGGCTTTATTAATGAAAACGAGCTTTTGCGAATTAAAACTATTTTATCTAAATTATCTACTGAAAATAGAGAATGTATTTTAGTATTACATCATCACCCTGTAGCAGTGAACACTCCTCTTATAGATGATTGTCCGTTAGATAATTCTGAAGAATTTCTTTACTTAGTCAACAAATTTTCCTGTGTAAAATTAATTCTTTCTGGACATGTTCACAATGATTATAAAATTCAAATAAATGAAAATTGCTGGTTTGAATCATCAATTTCAACGTTTATTCAATTCAACAAAGGTGGAATTAGCGAAACTGAAATGAATTCAGATATTTTTGGTTATAAATTAATTTCTTTTAAAGAAAGTAATTATTTTATTAAATTAATTACTTTGTAATTCAAAATTAAAATTTCAAATTAATAAAGCAAGAAAAGCTTAAGATAAAAATATTTCACTAATATTGCTAACTTTTCATTTAATTAAATTAGACTAATATAAATTACTAACTAATTGTATTCCCATATATTATTTGAATAAATTTTAAAATTCTCAATTACACTTCCAAAGATTATCTTAAAAAAACTCAAATTTTTCCGATTAAAATCTGTAAATTTTGTGTACAAATAGAGAATTATTATGCAAAAAAAGATTTTATTTACTCTTGCTATTGGTACTGCTATCAGTGTCTCAACAATTTACCTAAGTCAACCATTGTTAGCCATTTTAAGAGAACAATTTCAATCTTCTGTTAGTGATATAGGCCTAATTATTACCCTTACCCAAATAGGATATGCACTAGGAATATTTACTTTAGTTCCTTTAGGTGATATTATAAACAAAAAAAAATTAATTCAAATAAAACTTTTATTATTAATATCAACGTTACTTTTAGCTGGTTTCTCCCAAAGTCTATTAATGTTTTTCTTTGCTAGTATGACTATTGGATTATTTGCTACTTCGGCACAAGATTTTGTTCCATTAGCGGCAGATCTTGCAAAAGAACAAGAAAGAGGTAAAACTATTGGTTTTGTTATGAGTGGTCTCCTTCTTGGAATATTACTCTCAAGAACATTTTCTGGCTTTCTTGCTGAACATGTAAGTTGGCAATCAGTATTTTTTATTACAGCTTTTCTTATTTCTATTATTTTTATTTTTGTGACAATATTAATCCCATATCAAATTCCTCATTCAAACTTAAAATATTTTCAATTAATACATTCTATGAGTAAAATATTTCTTAAAAATTCTATATTACCATTAAGCGTTGTTAGTCATGGCTTGATTGGCGTCATATTTAGTTCATTCTGGACAGTACTTACTTTTTATTTAAGTGAACCACCATTCAATTTAAATTCAAGTCATATCGGATTATTTGGATTAGCTGGAGCAGCTGGGGCAATAGCAGCTCCAATAGCGGGACGTTATGCTGATAAAATAGGTCCATTATTGAATATAAAAATAGCAATTCTTCTGATATTCTTTTCTTTTCTTTTACTATTTATATTTCAACACTCTATTGTTGTTTTAATCATTGGTGTTGTTACTTTTGATTTAGGAGTTCAAGTATCACTTATTTCACATCAATCGATAATATATTCATTAGACACTAAGGCTCGCTCTCGAATTAATTCAATTTTTGTGACAATACTATTCTTATTTTTCTCATTAGGTTCATTTTTAGGAAGTATCTTATTTCATCACTTTGGCTGGAAAGGTGAATTAATTCTTTCGTTACTCTGCTGTGTACTAAGTTTTGGAATACATCTAATTTTATCTGAAAAATATAAAAAATTTAAATTGAATTAAAGTAGAATTTTTTGTTTTTAGACATGCCTTCCAAAGATCAAATTTTATGCAAAAATTAGTGAAAAATAGATCAAAAAAAGCCCTCACGGGAGGTGAGGGCTAAAGATGAAAGGCT